>JANYCP010000330.1 GCA_025360265.1 Gemmatimonadota bacterium | reverse complement strand
CGTCCTCGGCGGAACGGCCTTTTGCGCCTTTCTCCTGATCGGCCTCTGGACCCGTGCCTGCGCCAACGACCGCTGCCCGTCCATCGCGAGTATCAATGGCGCCGGCGAAGATCAGGCGTCCAAGATCTATGCGGCCGACGGTCGCCAGATCAGTGATTTCGGGAAGACCAAGCGGACCATCATGGCGCTCAAAGCGATGTCGCCTGCGGTGCCCGCAGCGTTCCTCGCCATCGAGGACAAGCGCTTCTACGAACATCACGGCGTCGACTGGATT
Organism: Gemmatimonadota bacterium; assembly: GCA_025360265.1. Taxonomy (GTDB): domain Bacteria; phylum Gemmatimonadota; class Gemmatimonadetes; order Gemmatimonadales; family GWC2-71-9; genus Palsa-1233. Next base: position 6,886 of record JANYCP010000330.1, on the reverse strand, counting down.
CGCTTTGCCGGCACCCTCAAGAACATGGTGTTCAAGTTCGGCGGGTTGAAGCAGGGCTTTTCAACGATCACGATGCAACTGGCTGGTGCGTTGTTTCCTGAGGAGATCGATCGACAAAAGGAGAAAGGAATTCGCGGCATCCCGCGAAAAGTGCGCGAGGTACGCGTCGCGCTCGCGCTTGAGAAGAAGTTCCAGAAAGCCCAGATCCTCGAAATGTATCTCAACCAGATTGATCTCGGCAATCGCGCGTTCGGCGTGGAGGCTGCGGCGCAACGCTACTTCGGCAAGTCAGCGAGTATGGTCAACGTGGCGGAAGCCGCCATGCTCGCCGCACTCCCGAAGGCGCCGGACACCTACAATCCGCGGAAATATCCCGTAGCGGCCGTTCGGCGCCGGAATCTCGTCATCGAGGCGATGCGAGATGTCGGCAACCTTACTGCCGAAGAGGCCGAGGGGTGGAAGGCGTATCCGCTGACACTGGCAGCACGCAGTGACTACCAGGACGTGGCCGAGTATTTCGTGGAGTATGTGCGGCAACTGGTACAGGCGAAGTTCGGCAGCGAGTTGTACACCGGTGGATTGCGGATCTACACCACGCTCGACCTCAACGCACAGGAAGCGGCGGTGAATGCGCTCACCGCGCAGCTCGACAAGATCGAAGCGAACGGCATCACTGGCGTTGGCAAGTTTCCGCACCAGACCTACCGTGACTACATCGAGAAGAAGCAGCCCGATGATCCGGAACGAAGCAACTCGCCGTACCTGCAAGGCGGTGCACTGGTACTGGAGGCGCGCACAGGGAACATTCTCGCGATGGTCGGTGGCCGCGATTTCGCCGACTCCAAGTTCAACCGGATGACGCAGGCGATGCGGCAGCCGGGATCGAGCTTCAAGCCGATTGTGTACAGCACCGCCGTGCAGAACGGTCTCTCGATGGACAGGACGTTTCAGGATCACGCGTTTCAGGTGACGCTGGGGCCGAATCAGGATCCGTGGGTTCCGCGAAACTTCGAGCAGACGTATAGCAATGAAATGATGACGGTGCGCCAGGGGCTCCTCGAGTCGAAGAATACGATCGCCGTGCAGGTGGGGCTCACTCTGGGCCCACAGGGACCGCAGGCGGTGGTAGATGCCGCCCGCAAATTTGGCATTACCACCCTGAAGGACGAGGAGGCTGTGCCGTCGATCTACCTCGGATCGGCCGCGCTGCATCCGATCGAATTGATCGCCGGATATTCCGTCTTCGCGAACCTCGGCAATCGCGTCGTGCCCAACGCGATCCTGCGCGTTGAGGATCGCAACGGCAAAAACATCTGGCCGCAGCCAGTTGTGCAGCCGATTCCGGTGCTCGATCCGGCCACAGCATTCACGATGAACGAGGCGCTGCAGGCTGTGATTCGTAATCCCAAGGGTACTGCGGCCGGGTCGGTCGGCGCTGTCTTTCCGATCACAGCCGGCGGCAAGACCGGCACAACCAGCGACTATCACGACGTCTGGTTCATTGGCTTCACCAAGGACCTGGTCGCCGGCGTGTGGATGGGAATGGACTCCCCGGTGCCGATCCTGAAGAACGCTCAGGGTGGCAAGCTGGCGGCACCAGCGTGGGCGCAGATGATGAACGAGATCTATTCGCGACGCCACGACCCGGGCGGTTGGGCGGCCGTCTTGTCGGGCGCGACTGATTCGGTGACCGTAGAAATCGACAAGAGCAATGGGTTGAGGGCAACGCCGTTCTGCCCGGCGGCGCTACGCGAAACGCGAACCTATGCCAAGGGGAGCGAGCCGAAGGACTTCTGCACGGTGCATTCACCGTTTCGGCCAGGCGGTGGCAACTGACGCTGCGGCTTGCGGCGCCATGGGTGCTGCCGATCGACGCCGAGCCGATCGCCAATGGTGCGTTGCTGATTGATGAACAAGGGCGAATATCCGCCGTTGGGCCTGACGAGGCCGTTCCAACTCCCGAAAATGCGTTGGTGCAGCACTTCGACGATTCCGTCATCCTCCCAGGCCTGATCAACACACACACCCATCTTGAACTCACCGGCTTTGCCGGCATGGCCAATGATCCCGACTTCTGGGAATGGATCAAGCAGATCATCGCGCTGAAAGCGACTCGTGATGACGAAGCGTTTTTTAATGCCGCATCGGCAGGAATTCGTTCGTGCTGGGCCGCCGGTGTCACGACGGTATGCGACATGGGGAACACCGGTTCGGTGATCGCCGCGCTCGACGCGCTTGGTGCCAGCGGTATCGCGCATCACGAAGCGTTTGATATGCATACCGAAGAAACAGCCGTCGTGATGAAGCGCTTTTCGCGCGAACTCGATCGACTCGCGAAGCACGCGACCGGTCGCGTCGGTATCGGCGTGTCGCCCCACGCGCCGTACACGGTGAGTGGATCGCTGTACCGAGCGGTGAGTGAACTCGGCCGCGCCCACGGTGTGCCGATTGGCGTTCATGTCGCGGAACCGGCCGACGAGAGCGCGTTGCTGCGCGACTTTACCGGCGTCTTTGCAGATGCGCTGCGGAAGCGCGGCGTGACCCATGTGAGTGCCGTACCGACCTCGCCGATCGCGTGGCTCGATCAGCACGGCGTACTGGGATCACGCACCCTCTGCGTTCATGCCATCCACACCGATGATGCAGACACGGCGATCATGGTACAGCGCGGCGTTGCCGTGGCGCATTGCCCGCGCAGCAATCGACGCCACCATCACGCCGATGCACCGGTCGGTCGCTATGTCGATGCAGGCCTCCGGATCGGGCTCGGCACCGACTCGGAAGTGAGCGTGGCGCCGCTTGATCTCCTCGCCGAAGCGCGCGAGGCACGCATGCTCACCGGCTGGAGTGCAGCGGACACAGTACGAGCCCTGACGCTTGGCGGGGCGGAGGCGTTAGGGCTGGAGTCGGCAACGGGGAGCCTCACGACGGGCAAGTGGGCCGATGTTGCGGTCGTTCGAACTGGCGAGACGAAGGCTCCGGCTGATGCGGTGCTGGCGAGCGGGAATGGTGATGTGATCGCGACATGGCTTGGCGGGAGAAGGGTCCACTAGGCGCAATACCTTGAAAAAACCGCCCATTCGGGGTTATCCCTTGGTGTCCCGAAACGGAGCTCAATGGGTGCGCTGTCTGGCCCTGAACGCCTCTTTCGAACCGCTCACCATGGTCCCCACGCGACGCGCCTTGCGGCTCGTTATCGAGGGCAAGGCAGAAATTGTCGAGGCCGATGGTGATGAACAGGTGCGCAGCGCGCGTCTCCAGCTTCCGCGTCCTGCAATCATCCGCCTCGTCCGCTTTGTGCACGTCCCCCGCCGTTTCCGTCGCCAAGTCACGAACACATTTCTCTTCGCGCGCGATTCCTACACCTGCCAGTATTGCACCCGGGTGCAGATGCAGCTCAAGCCGCGCGAATGCCTCACACGCGACCATGTTGTGCCGCAATCGCGGGGCGGTACCAACGAGTGGACCAACGTCGTGACGGCGTGTTCTTCGTGTAATACCCGCAAGGGAAGCAGGCTGCCGGATGAAATCGGCATGCACCCGCTGAAGGCTCCGACTGAGCCGCACTTCGTGCACCTGTCGTGGGCGATTCGCCGGCTCTCGCACGCACAGCTCAAGTACATCAAGATTTTCTACGGGGACGACGCACTGGCCGCGATTCGGCCGCGCTGAACCAGATCGAGCCTACTTGTTAGGCACCGTGAAATTGATTTGCTGCGGAACCAGCGTCAGTCTCTTCCCCGGCGAGAGGAAACCGCGCACCCATTCGCCCAAGTCCACACCGCCTCCATTTGCCCGCCGATCCACCTGTTCCTGAGTCAGCGCCGTAATCTCCACGCCGATCCGGTAATACCAGTCACCGCTCGATAATTGCGAGATGAATGGACCCCGCAACGGCCGCTCGGCGCCGAGCAGCGTCTTGAGAGAGTCGAGAGTCTTGAATACTCGGTGATCGTTGGCGTTGGGTTCATTGTACACGTATTCCTTGAGCTCAGGCACCGCCTGAACCTCCACATCCCATTCGGTCTTCGGTTGCGCACCCCCAAGGAATTGGCTCTTCCACAATTGCACTGTCCAGTGGAGCTGAATCGTGTAACCCTTGAGCAGGTAGTCCTGCCAGTCTGAGTCATCGAGCAGTCCGCTGACCCGCACGATCAGCCCGCTTGCCCGGGCATCTGGTCCGTCGGAATTGCCTGCCGCACGATTGAGCCGGGCCTCCAACGCGATCGGACGCGCTTGCGCAGACGCCGTCGATACGGCGCCCACCAGCATGATGGCGAGGAAGTACAGCGTGCGACGCATGCCGTGCGTACTAGAAGCGCGGGTGGAAAAGAAGTGTCAGTTGCACCGGCAACGCGTCGGCGAGCGCCTTGCTGAGATAGAGCCCGAACGGACCATTCGTGATCCCCACACCGATGTCCGAACGCCATTCGCGCAGCGCCTGAATCCGGTTCGATGGCACGCGACCCGGCGTGTCGCCGGCAAGCCACGCACTGCCAATGTCACCGAGCACGACCAGCTCGGGGTTACGAAGGCCAATGGTCCGCCCACCGATCTGGGTGCTCAGGTCAATCGGCAGGGCGCGATGATAGGCCACCTGGACCGCCATGGTGCGGTCGCAGAGTGCCGGCGTTGAGGTGAACACCTTGCGCTGTCTGTCACAATTGATGGTGCGGAAATCGTAGCCGAGCATTGGGTCCGCGCCACCCATGGCGCGCCGCGCCTGGATGGTGAGTGGATCGCCGCTGACATATCCGCCGGCGACAATGCGTGCGTCGAGCCGCTGTTGCGGATCGAGGCGCAGGTACGCGCGGAGATCGATGTCTGCCGTGGTTGATCCGTAGCCGGTTGTCGGCAACGCATCTCGAATGGTGGTGGGCAATGACACCGGTGTGAGGTCGCTGCTCGACACATGCTGCCATTGGGCCCGCACGTACCACGTCAGCGTGGGGTGCTGCTGTTCATCGCGAGCGTCCCAGATCACCTGTCCCGTCATGATCTGGTACCGGCCATCATCGATCAGCGGGTTCGGTCGCCACGGCACGGTGGACCGCAACAGGGAAAACGCATCGACCGCGAGCACCGTCGTCTGATGGCTCACGGCGTATGTGCCACTGAGTGTCAATTCATTCGCCGGGTGAAATGCCACGGCGAGCGACGTGCCCCGGTCTTCGTACCAATCGTTGTAGTCACGACGCAGGAGGAAGGCGCTGGCACCTGACTCGGTTTCCGCAAACGGTTGATCGCGCGTGGCCTGCAGCCTGGTGCCGCCACCGAGCGTAATGGTGAAAGGGAGATCGCCGCTGTGCGCGTAGAGCGCTGACGCGTACCAGCCAATCGCCGGGCGCGAGCCACTTGGATCGCGCGCCGTACGTACAATTGCGTACGCCTCGCCATGTACACTGTCGGTGGGCCCCCAACGGCGGGAAAGATTTGCCCCAACGTGAATTGGGAGCTCTTCCACTCGGTTGTACCCGCCGAGGCCGACGTGCGGGGTGATGCGATAGTTGCCGAGCTGCCAGGTGAACAGCGATCCAATGGAGCCAAACGGCGAACCGGGCGCGCTGAGGGCGACGCGACCATCGGACATCCTGGCGAACGCGAGTACCTCATCACAATGCAGTTGCTTTCCGCCAATTTGCGCCCCGGGATCGATCGTGAGTGTCCCGCCGCCGAGCACGGTGATCGACCCGCTGATCACACCGGTGCGGAACACCCGCACGTTGGCATTGAGTGCGACGACGTTCCCCTGGATCGTGCCGTTCACGGCGAAGTTGCCGCGATACACCGCCACATCGCCACCGATCGTGATCGCGGCCGGACTCGAGCCCCCGCCCGGAAAGTGGACCGCGGCCGGGCTGTTGAAGGCTGCCAGGGCCGCGGTGACGAGCGAATCGGTGGCGCATCGGCGCAGCACGGTATCGCGTGGGGGTCCACCGATGTCGAGCGTCCGCGGCGTCTGCGCTGCTGCCGGTTGCCGCAACACCGGAGCGGCCGCAACCAGCAGCGCCACTAGCGGCATCGTCGACCAATAGGTTCGTGTCATTCGCCACCTCCACGGATGCCAAGTCGGCGCATCCGTCGATACAGGTTTCCTCGATCAGTCCTCAGCAAGCGCGCCGCTTCGGCAATGTTGCCATTGGCCGTCGCCATCGCGCTGCTGATCAATTCACGCTCGGTTTCATCCAGCCGATCGGTGAGCGACTTGCCGTTCTCGACAAAGGCCCCGGCAACCGCCACCGGTGCGGTGTTGGTGAAGCCGCCGGTGCGTGCCAGCACGCGCGGCACCAGGTCGCCGGTGATTTCGTCGCCACCGACGATCATCAATCGCTCAACGATATTCGCCAGTTCGCGCACATTGCCGGGCCACGAGTGCTTCGCCAGCGCCTTGAGCGCATCCTCGTTGAAGTGCGACGGATTGCGCGGTCGCAACCGCGCGGCCAGGTGCTCGACCAACTCGGGGATATCGCCGAGTCGAGTGCGCAGCGGCGGCACTTCAATCGGAAACACATTGAGTCGGAAGTAGAGATCTTCGCGGAACGCCCCGTTGTCGACCGCATCTTCCAGCTTGCGATTCGTCGCGGCGAGTGCCCGGATATTCACCCGCTGACTTCGCTCAGCGCCAATCCGCTGGATCTCACCGCTCTCCAGCACCCGTAGCAGCTTCGCCTGTGCCTCGAGTTGCAGGTCGCCGATTTCATCAAGGAAGAGCGTGCCCCCGTCGGCCAGCTCGAAGCGGCCGATACGGCGATCGTGCGCACCGGTGAACGCGCCCCGCTCATGGCCGAACATTTCGCTCTCAACCAGATCGCGCGGAATCGCAGCGCAGTTCACCGAAACAAATGGTCCGCGCGCTCGTGCCGAATAGCGGTGAATGGCGTTGGCA
>JANYCP010000295.1 GCA_025360265.1 Gemmatimonadota bacterium | reverse complement strand
CCGATGAAGTTCTTCGTCACCGAGTACTTGCGCGAAGCGGCGTTTGATGCACTGGAGGACGAACTGCCATACGCGTTTGCCGCGGAAGTCGACGAGTACCGTGAAGAGCGGAAGCCGGTATACATTCGGGCCACGCTGTATGTCGAGCGCGAATCGCAAAAGGGGATCGTGATCGGACAAGGCGGCGCCACGCTCCGGAAAATCGGCGTGCACGCCCGCAAACGCCTGGAAGAATTGCTTGGTGAGCAGGTCTACCTGGAAACGTGGGTCAAGGTCCTGCCGCGATGGCGGCGCAATGCCGCGGCGCTCGCCCGGTTCGGATTTCCCGCGTCAGAACATGAGGATGGTTGATGCCGATCGCGCCAGAACTTCTCGAGATTCTCGTATGCCCCAAGTGCAAGGGCGATCTCGAGTATCGAACCGCACCACACGAATCGCTCGTCTGCCACGCCTGCCGACTCAGCTACATGGTGGAAGACGACATCCCGATCATGCTCCTCGACGAAGCGAAACCCCTTGACTGATCTTCTTCGCACCGCGGCCACGGAACAGGCCGCCACGCTCGGCTCAACATTCGTCGGCTCTGAGCATCTCTTCCTCGCCTGGTTGATGCACGGTGCCGGTCCGGCCCACGAAGCGACAACGGCAGCGGGACTGACGGCCGATTCGTTCCGCACGCTGCTCGGATCACGGGCAGGGCCGCCGGCACGGAGCGCGAATCCGGACGAAGGCGGCTTCTCCTCCCACGCCCAACGGGTGATCACCGTCGCCGAAGAGATGGCCAAGGGCGACGGTCGCGAAACGCCCAACAACGACGACGTGCTGCTGGCACTGATCCGCGAACCGCGAGGTGCGGTGGCCCGCGCATTGTCGGAAGCGAACGTCAAGCCGAGCAACCTGAAGACACTGGTGCGACCGAAGGCGCCAAAGCAAAGCTCGCATGCGCGCCGGGATGCAGCGGTCGCGGTGCCGGGCAGCGAATCTTCAACGCCGCCCGAGGAACAACAGCAGGCGAAGGAGCCACAGCAGCAACGGCCGCCGCCGCAACCGCGACGTGAGCGCCAGGCACCACCGGCACCCCGCGAACGGCAGGCCGCATCGCCGCGCCAGAAGCGCGACCCGGAGATTGACGACATTCCCGAGCCGCGGGCACCGGAACGGCCACGGCTTCCACTGCCGCCGAAGCCGGTACCGATGCCCAAGCAGCAGCGGCGTCGGCGCTGGTCATGGATCTGGCTCCTCTATGTCGCCATTCCGGTCTCAGCATGGTTGTGGTATTCGCACGGTGACCCATCGCAGCTGTTCCTTGCGGCATGCGTATCGATCATTCCGCTGGCCGCGCTCATCTCGAATGCGACGGATCATGTCGCGGTCCGCACCGGCCCAATGCTGGGCGCGCTCCTCAATGCCACCTTCGGCAACGCCACCGAAGTCATCGTCGCGATCGTCGCGCTGAAGGCCGGATACATCGAACTGGTTAAGGCGTCACTGACCGGTTCGATCCTGAGCAACCTCCTGCTCATCCTTGGACTTGCCTTGTTCGCCGGCGGCTTGAAGCAACCCACGCTTCGATTCAGCAAGACGGCCGCGGGCATGAGCGCGGCGATGCTGGCGCTCGCGGTGGCCGGCTTGATCCTGCCGTCGCTGCTCGGCACCACGACCGGGGAACATCACGTGACGGAGCTCTCGCAGATTGTCGCGGGAATCCTCGCGCTTACCTATGTGGCGTCGCTGCTTTTCACGCTGCACACTCACAAGCGTCTCTTCGCCGGCGGCGATGAAGAAGCGCTCGGCGGCAAGCCGTGGCCGCTGTTCGGAGCGATCGGCGCCCTGGCCGTGGCCACGGTGATCGTTGCGTTCGAGTCAGAGTGGCTGGTGGGCACGATTGTTCCGGTGACCCAGTCGTTCCATCTCTCGCAGATTTTCCTCGGACTCATCGTCATTCCGATCGTGGGAAATGCCGCGGAACACGCGTCGGCGATCGTCGCCGCACGGCGGGGGAAGATCGAACTGGCGGTGCAGATTGCCGTGGGATCGAGCACCCAGGTCGCACTCCTGGTGGCACCATTGCTCGTGCTGGTCGGCTTCCTGCTCGGTCGCGAGATGAACCTCGTCTTCCCGACGTTTCAGGTGGTCGCCCTCGGCATCGCGACCGTCGTGTCGGCGATCGTGACGCTTGACGGCGAATCTCACTGGCTTGAAGGACTCCAGCTTATCGCGCTGTACGCACTGATCGGCGTGGCCGTCTGGTTCATTTGACCGCCGCCAACGCCGCCGGTACGTTCCGGGACCCACCACCGTTAACGGAGCCCTGTCGTGGCCCATCAGCGACGCGTCATACTGTATTGCGGCGCCGCTGACCGACCGCCCCCGGAGCTTGTCTGCCGGTGGGCGGCCGCGCAGGGACTCGGCATCGAGGCGCATCCGGACCCGGACGAAACCGCCACGCTCGTCCTGAGGGGACGCGGGGCCCTGGTGCTGATTGACGAGCGATCACGCCACCCCGATGGGATCGAGCTGGTACGCCGGATCAAGGGCGACCCCTCCACGGCGATCGTCCCGGTGACGATCCTTACCGACAGGCACAATTCGGCGATCATTGTCGAATGGTTCGGCGCCGGGGCCGACGAGGTGCTGTCGCCGATGATCGATCCGGCGGAGCAGCGGGCCCGGCTCGACGCCCTCATCGTCCGGACCGAGCGGGATGTCGGGGTGCATCCGTCGACCCGGCTGCCGGGGACGAACGAGATTGAACGTGAAATGCGGCGTCGACTCGATGCGGAAGTAGAATTCGCCGTCTGCTACGCCGACCTGGATCATTTCAAGGAGTTCAATGATCGGTACAGCTATTACGACGGCGATCGCGTCATCTACATTCTGTCGCGGGTGCTGCACGACGTGGTACGCGGAATGCTCGGTCCGGATGGCTTCGTTGGACACATCGGCGGCGACGATTTCATTTTCGTGACGCCGCTGCCGGAGTTTCCGCGAGTGTGTACCGAGATACTTTCAGTGTTCGACGCATTGATTCCGCTGCAATACAGTGAGCAGGACCGGAGAGCCGGGTATTTTTTCGGAAAGGATCGTCGGGGCCAGCTGCACCGTGTGCCACTGATGACACTGTCGATCGGCGTGGTGACCAATGAACACCGTCGGTTTACTCATCCGGCGCAGGTCAGCGAGCTGGCCACCGAAATGAAGAGTTACGCCAAGACGCTGCCCGGATCGGTTTTTGTGGTCGACCGCCGTCGCGGCGACATGGACTATCGCAGCGGGCCTGGCGGGCTAGACGCTCGCAGCTCATGAGGGAATGATGAACGTCACCTGTCCGCAGTGTTCGACCATCTTCCGGATCGATCCGGCCAAGGTTCCCGAGCAGGGCGTTCGCGCCCGCTGCTCGGTGTGCAGCGGCCTTATCGCCGTTCGACGCCCACCGGTCGCCGCACCGGTCCTGGCACCCGCGCCACCGCCGCCGCGTCCGGAACCTACCCCTGCGCCGGTACACGTTGCGCCGACACCCGATCCGGTGCGCGCAGCTCCACCACCGCCGCCATCTCCACCACCTGCGCCGGTGGTCGAATGGTCACCACCATCACCAGCCGTTGAGCCGACGCCGCGTGCACCCGCGGCCCGCGTGAACAATCCGTTCCTGCAGCAGGATCCGTCCACGCGCGCTCGACGCCTTGCCCGGGCCCTCGTGTCCGATCTGGTCGTCTACTACCCCGAAAAGCGTCAGCGCGGGCTGGCGGAAGGAAATCTCAAGGAGTTGTTTGGCGAGGAAATCCGGAAGAGCTGGGAAGAGTACACTGAACAAGTTGGTGAGGAGCTGGCGAAGACGACGCCGTATTTCACTGAGGCGCTGAACGAGATATTAGCCGAGGGAAGGCAGCTGTTCGGATGACTTGGGTGGGGAGAAAGCCTCGTCCTGCGCGCAGCGCGGGACCTCAAGTGCTCGTGCCTCACTGATTCTGGTGGCCCCTCGCCACGCTCAGGGCGAGGGTACAAGTCCCCCGTCCCAAGGCCCCAGTCCACTATCTTTGCCGGATGACAGACCTCGCCTCTCGCGTCTCCGATCTGCAGCGCCGCCTGGCCGAACTACGAGAATTTCTTTGACCTGGATCGCAAAGTAACGCGGCTCCAGGACCTCGAAGCTCGCCAGGCCGAACCAGCGTTCTGGGCCGACAGCGCGCGTGCCCGGGAGCAGGTGGCCGAGATCCGGACGCTCAAGGGGTGGATCACCCCATATCAGCAACTCGTCAATCGCCTCGAAGATTCGGCCGGCTTGGTCGAGCTGTTGGCGGCCGAGCCGGACGCGTCGCTTGAAACCGAACTCGAGCAGGAAATTGCGCGCGCTGATCGGGAGATTGAACGCTTCCAGTTGCAGACCATGCTGCAAGGAGCCGACGACGGTCGTGATGCACTGCTGACGATTCATCCCGGCGCCGGTGGCACCGAATCGCAGGACTGGGCCGAGATGCTGATGCGGATGTATGTGCGCTGGGCCGAGCGAAAAGGGTTCACGGTATCGATTCTCGACCTGATGGCCGGTGAAGAAGCTGGCATCAAGTCGGTCACCATCGAGATCAAAGGCCAGTACGCCTACGGCTTCCTCAAGGCGGAGAAGGGTGTGCACCGACTGGTGCGGATCTCGCCGTTCGATTCGCAGGCGCGCCGCCATACGTCGTTCGCCTCGGTGTTCGTCTATCCCGACATCGACGATACGATCGAGATCGACCTGCGCGACGAGGACATCAAGATGGATGTCTTCCGTGCATCGGGCGCTGGCGGCCAGCACGTCAACAAGACATCGTCGGCCGTGCGCCTCACCCATATCCCGACCGGGACGGTGGTGTCGTGCCAGCAGGAACGCAGCCAGTTCAAGAACAAGGACACGGCGATGAAGATGCTGCGGGCCGCGCTCTACCAGCTGAAGGTCGAAGAGCAGGAAGCCGCCAGCGCCCTCGTCGAGGCGACGAAGACCGACAACTCCTGGGGCAACCAGATCCGGTCATACGTCTTCCAGCCGTATACGATGGTCAATGATCATCGTACCGAGCTCAAGATCAGTGACGTCCAGAAGGTGATGGATGGCGATCTCGATGCATTCATTGAGGCGTACCTCAAGCGCTTCGGAGCAAAGGCCGCGTGAACGATCCTCTCGAACGCAGCTACGTCGAGGAGGCGCGCCGCGACAAGCGGGCGCAGCTCGAGGCACTGGCCATCCGGCCGTTTGCGTACCGGTTCGAGCGCACGCATGTCGCAACCGCCGCCGTAGCGCTCTGGCGGGACGATTTCGGTGAGGCGGGACCCACCATTTCGATCGCCGGTCGGATCGCCGCACTGCGTGGTCAGGGCAAGACAATGTTCGCCCACGTCGAGGATGCGAGTGGACGCATCCAGATCTATCTCAAGCGGGATCAGCTCGAGACTTTCTGGCCGCTGATCGAGTTGCTCGATCTCGACGATCACATCGGCGTCCAGGGACGGCTCTTCCGTACCCGCACCGGCGAGGTATCGGTGTGGGTGACCTCCATCGAGCTACTCGCCAAGTCGCTGCGGCCGCTGCCGCGTGGCAAGGTCGAGAAGTTGCCCGACGGCACTACCGTGGTGCACGGCGGCCTGACCGATCCAGAGGTTCGCTACCGGCAGCGCTACGCCGACTTTGCGGTGCATCCGGAACTGCGCGACGTGTTCCGCCTCCGGGCCCGCGCCATTGTGTTCCTGCGAAACTTTCTCGATGCGCGCGGCTACCTCGAAGTGGAGACGCCAGTGCTGCAGCCGCTGTACGGCGGTGCGGCGGCCCGCCCGTTCATGACGCACCACAATGCGCTCGACATGCCACTCTATCTTCGGATTGCCGACGAGCTCTACCTCAAGCGCCTGATCGTCGGCGGGTTTGAGCGCGTTTACGAAATCGGCCACGACTTCCGGAACGAAGGGATGGACCGCACGCACAACCCCGAATTCACGATGCTCGAATGGTACCAGGCCTACGCCGACTACATCGACATGCTTGAAATGGTCGAGCAAATGGTCAGTGGCGTGGTCCAGGAATGTCTCGGCGGCCTGGTACACGAGCGACGGGGCCACGTGCTCAATTTCGCGCCGCCGTACGCCCGAGTGACGTTTCGCGAGGGTATTCTTGCGGCGTGCGGCATCGACGTGCTCGAAGCAACCGAAGCTGAGATGCGTGCGTTCGTCGTGCATCGGGGCGAATCGACCGAGTCGGCGGGCACGATGTCTGGCGGCCGACTCCTCGATGAGGTGTTCAAGCACTCGCTTGAGCCCACGCTGCTGCAGCCCACGTTCCTGATCGATTACCCCAAGACGCTCTCGCCGCTGGCGAAGCCCCACCGCGACGACCCGCGCCTCACCGAGCGATTCGAACTCTTTGTTGGTGGCACCGAACTCGCCAACGCGTTCAGCGAACTGAACGACCCGGACGATCAGCGCTCGCGGTTCGAGGATCAGGGCCGCCAGCGCGATGCCGGCGACGACGACGCGCAACAGATGGATCTCGACTATGTGCGTGCGCTTGAGTATGGCATGCCGCCCACCGGCGGCGTCGGCATGGGGATTGATCGCCTGGTGATGCTGCTGACCGACAACTCATCGGTGCGCGACGTGATTCTCTTTCCGGCGATGCGTCCTGAAGGCGAGCGGCCCCGCGCAGGCGAGGACGAGGACACGTGACCGGCTGGTGGCCCACAGCGCTGGAGCGCCGCATCGCGCTCCGGTATCTCCGCGGCCAGCGTGGCACTCGAAACGCATCGCTGCAAACTGTCATCGCCGTGGGCAGCATTACCCTCGGTGTCAGTGCGCTTATCGTCGTGCTCGGCGTGATGAACGGTCTGCGCAATGACCTGCGCGATCGGATCCTGGTGGCGTCGCCGCATCTCCGGATCCAGACTCACAGCAGCGGACTGCGCATCGATGAGTGGCGCGCGGCGCTCGACACGATTCGCAAGGATCCCGACGTCATCGCGGCCGCTCCCGAAGTGTCGAAGCAATCGCTCGTCCAGAATAGTTCGGACTTTGGCGAGGGTGTCATCGTAGCGGGACTGGAGGTGGGCGAAGGAACCGCTCGCGTCCTGCACATTGACAGCGCAATGGTCGA
>JANYCP010000286.1 GCA_025360265.1 Gemmatimonadota bacterium | reverse complement strand
CGATGGGCGACAAGTTCGACAGCGCTGAAGTTGCGGCCGAACGCGGCGTGGTGCTTGGTGAATGGCGCAGCGGACTCGGTGCCGGGTCGCGCGAAACCGACAAGGAATTCCCGATCCTCTTCCGTGGATCGAAATACGCTGTTCGACTGCCGATCGGCGACACCGGAGTCATCGGGCACGCAACGGCGGCGCCGTTGCGGCGATTCTACCGCGACTGGTATCGCCCCGACCTGATGGCTGTGGTTGCCGTCGGCGACTATCCCATCGACTCACTGATGCGATTGATCAAGAACCGGTTCGGCGCGATGAAGAACCCGGTGCCGTCGCGCCCGAGAGTGGACGCACCCATTCCAGTTATCCCGGGGACGCGGGTCGCAATCATCACCGACCCCGAAGAGACGGCGGAGTCGGTGGAGCTCATTATTCGCCGTCCCACCGTGCACTACAAGACGGAAGCAGACGAGCGGCGCAACGAGATCAACTCCTTGATCGGCAATATCGCTGGCCAACGGATGTCGGAACTCGCGCGCAAACCCGACGCACCATTTGTCAGCGCTGGATTCGGCGCCTCGGCATTCATTCGCGACCTGCAGGTGTTCGAAGTGCGCGTTACGCCCAAGACTGGCAAGAGCGCTGCGGCGTTCGAAGCCGCGTTGCGCGAGTTGCGGCGCTTTGGTGCACACGGGGTGCTTGCCCCGGAACTCGAACGGGCCAAGGCATCGTTGCTGCGCGCCCGCGAATCCGCGGCGGCCGAAACCGGCAAGACCGAGTCGTATGTCTTCGTGGGGCCATATGTCGCCGCATTCTCCAGTGGCAATACACTCGTTTCTGCACCGTCGCGCTTCGCGCTTGCACAGAAGATGCTGCCGACCATCACCGTAGATGATGTCAACGCGGTCATTCGCGAGGAGTCGCGCGGTGTTGATCGATTCATCGCGGTTGTAGCACCCGACAACGCTGCGCCTACGCTGCCGCAACGCGACACCTTGCTGGCGATCCTCGCCCGCACCGACACGGCAACGCTGCCGCCGTGGGTGGAAACGACAATCAATACTGCGCTGGTGCCGAAGCCGCCGACACCGGGACGCATTGTCGCCGAGACCACGTTTGCCGAAATCGGCGTCACGGAGTGGCGCCTATCGAACGGCGTTCGGGTGCTCATCAAGCCAACGGATTTCAAGGCCGACGAGGTGCAGTTCGCCGGCGAGATGCTCGGCGGCGTTTCTCGGGCGCCCGACGACCAGGTGATCGAAGCAGCGCTCGCTCCGTTCTTCGTCCAGCAGAGCGGCGTAGGTGATTTCGACGCACCGTCGCTTCGCAAGCGCTTGGCGGGCAAGATCGCCGCCGTTCAGGCCAAGGTCGATGAAACGAGCCAGGGATTCGACGGTCGCGCCTCGCCGAAAGATCTCGAGACAGCACTCCAGTTGCTCTGGCTCAACGCGACCTCGCCCCGTTTCGATTCGGCCGCGATCGCTGCGCTGAAGAGTCAGTTCCACGCCATGCTGCAACAGCGAGATGCTGCACCAGAATCGGGGTTCAGCGACACCATCACGCTCACCATGAGCCGGAACAGCCCGCGGGCACAGCCACTCACGGCGGCGCGTGTCGACGCCCTCGATCCACAACGCGCCCTGGCGATGTATCGCGAATGGTTCACGGATTTCCACGACGCGACATTTCTGATTGTGGGCAACGTCAAACTGGATTCATTGCACCCACTGGTTTCCCAGTGGCTAGGCGGCCTGCCGTCGGGTACCACGGCACACGCGTTCCGTGACGTCGAACCGCGCCCGCCCGAGGGTGTCATCACCAAGATCGTGCGCAAGGGGAAGGCGCCGGTGGCGACGCAGGTCATTGCCTTTACCGGCAACACCGAGCCGGGCGGGCCCGAGGCTGAGATGGTGGCCGACGCAGCCGCGCACATCCTGCAGGAGCGCCTGCTCGAGAAGCTGCGCGAAGCAATGGGCGCCACCTACGGCGTCGATGTCAACACGGCGCTGACCCGAGTGCCCCACAAATCGTACAGCACGACCATCGACTTCAAGTCTTCACCGGCACAGGCCGATACCCTGTGGCAGGCCGCGCGAGAAATTATCGCGGCGTACCGCAATGACGGACCCACGCCCGACGAGATCCAGAAATACGCCGCGCAGATGCGTCGCGAAACCGAGGTCGGCGTGAAGACCAACGATTGGTGGCTGGGACAGCTGGCCAACTATGCGATGCCCGATGGGCCGCGATTCGGCCGGCCCGTTCCGGAATTGCTCCAGTGGAGCGCTCGCCTCGAGTTGCTCACGCCTGGAGCTGTCCGGGATGCTGCGAAGCGTTACCTCGATCCCGCCAACGTCGCGCGGTTCGTCCTGCTTCCGGAGCAATGACGATGATTCATGCAGGTGGCCGGACGCTTGGAATTGGAGTGGTGCTAGCCCTGGCACTGTCCGGCTCTGCGCACGCCCAGGCGCGCATGGTGACCGACCCGCTGTCCGCGCGTGCTGGTGAATCGCGCTACGCCGGCGCCCGGCTCATGCGATCGGGCGTGGCGTCGCAGTTCGACTCGCTGGGGCGCGAACCGCTCGGTCGTGTCGGCGACTCGGTCACGTCGTATCTCTTCGGCTACAACGATGTGCTCAGCCGAGTCGTGCACGCCCGGATCACCAGTCGCCAGCGCTTCTTGCCACCGGTCAGCTGGCGTGCCGCATGCGATGAGATCGCCCATCCCGGATGGTTCTATCAGCTGTCACCATCGGCCACCGCGTTGTTCGCGGTGGTGGTTCCCGGCTCGTTCGGTCGCCCGGTCAACCAGTTGCCATCCCTTACTGCACGCAACGGCGCGATGCAATTCTTCCATGAGATCGCCGACTCGGCGTGGCTCCGCTACGTCGCCTATCGCAAACCGGCCGACGAGCGCTCGCGCGAATACATGCGTGCCGATTTCTGGGGCCCAGACGGCGACGGACGCTACGGCAAGTTGCGGATGTTCGGCCTGAAAGGACCTGAAGGGCGCACCTACACCGCGTTCTCCTTTGCAATGCGTGACGATCGCCCGGATGTGCCGAACACGACGCGGATCATGGTCGTCGACGCATGGGGATTTCCCGTTGCTGCGTCCGTCGGCAACCTTGACATGTATGGCACCGTCAAGGATGGCGAAACCGATGCCGTGCTCACATCGAGCGGACTGATCCGGTGGGACGGCATGCAGTGGCAGATCCCACCGGTGTATTCTGAAGAGCCATGTCTCTATCACCGCACCATGCCAATTCCGCCGGGAGCACGCCCGTAGCGCCGAGCCGAGCCGCCATCATGGCGGCATTCGCCACGTTGTACTTCGTCTGGGGTTCCACCTACCTCGCCATCCGGATCGCGGTTCAGTCCGCGCCGCCGTTCATGCTCGCCGGCGTCCGATTCGCGATTGCCGGCACATTGCTCCTGCTCTGGCGCCATTACCGCTCCGGCGTCCAGTGGCCAACGCGGCGTGAATGGCTCGGTGGAGGTGCCGTCGGCGCGTGCCTGGTATTGCTTAGCAACGTCGCCGTCGTCTTTGCGGAAAAGACCATTCCTTCGGGCGTCACCGCGCTCTTTGCGGCGGGCACGCCTCTGCTTATCGCGCTGTTCAATGGTCACCGGACCGGCGCGTCGTTGGGCAGACGTCGCGCGATCGGCCTCGCCCTTGGCACGTGCGGCATGATCCTCCTCGGCGGGGCCACACTCGCCGCGGTGCATCATGTCACACCACTCCTGCTGATGGCGTTGGCCTCCGTGGCATGGGCGGTGGGCTCCACTTATGGCCGCGGCTGGGGACAGGCAGATGATGTGATGATGGCGAGTGCCACGCAGATGCTGGTCGGCGGATTGCTGGCAACGATCGTCGGGCTCGCCGCTGGCGAAGGCCAGTGGCTGCAAACTCATACGATCACCTGGCAATCGGCGGTGGCGTGGGGCTATCTCGCGATTGTTGGATCGATGGTCGCGTATCCAGTATTTCAGTGGCTGCTAACTGTTGCGGACGCCACAGCCGTCGCGAGCTACACCTATGTCAATCCGATTGTGGCCGTGGCACTAGGGATGATCCTGCTGGGCGAGGAGATTTCACCGCGGATGATGATTGCGACGGCTGTCTTGATACCGGCGGTGATTCTGGTGGTGACGGGAGCGGCGAAACGGGAGCTGGAAGTGAAGGAAGAGGTGTAGAGATAGGAGATAGGAGATAGGAGATAGGAGATAGGAGATAGGAACCAGCATGTTTCGTCCTATCTCCTATCTCCTA
>JANYCP010000282.1 GCA_025360265.1 Gemmatimonadota bacterium | reverse complement strand
CAATGAGTCCCGCGAAGTGGATGACGGCCTGCACGCGGTGCGCCCCGATGACGCCGACGAGGCGTTCTTCGTCGGCGACGTCGCCCTCCACCAGCGGCCCCCATTGCACCGCGGCGCGGAAGCCCGAACTCAGATTGTCGTAGACGACCGGCGTGTAGCCCCGTGAATGCAGCGCCTTGGCGGTATGAGCGCCGATGTAACCCGCCCCCCCTGTCACCAGCACAGCAGGCCCGCGTCCCTGATCCATGCCGCAATAAATTCGGAGAGTTGCGTCAAGTTCCCGGGCCGGGAGCCCCAAGCCTTGCTTCAGACGTGGGTCGAGGTGACCCGTCCGGTCCGGCGATGCCGCTTGGTCGAGGTGACCCATCCGGTCCGGCGATGCCGCTCGGTCGAGGTGACCCGTCCGGTCCGGCGATGCCGCTCAGTTGGGGTGAACCGTCAGGTCGAGCGAGGTCGGAACGACCGAGTCGAGACCGCGGCTGCGCGCTGCGAACAAACGCCCGAATCGCCTTGATGTGTGCGGGTGTCGTGCCGCAACATCCGCCGACGAATCGCGCGCCGGCTTCCACCATGCGTCGGGCATACTCCGCCATGTATTCCGGACTCGCCATATAGATCTTGCGATCGGCGACATCACGTGGCAGGCCAGCGTTGGGCTGCGCTGACACGGGGAGGTGCACCACCCGCACGAGTTTCTCGATTGCTTCCAGGACGATCTGCGGTCCGATCGAGCAGTTCACACCGATGACATCTGCACCGGCGGCTTCAAGCGCCGGCCCGAAAGTTTCGGGATCGGTGCCGTAACCGGTGCGTCCGTCCGGCCCGACAGTCATCTGCGCAATTACCGGAAGATCGCTGCGGGCCCGTATCGCACGAATGGCCGCTTCGAGCTCCGCGACATCTGAGAACGTCTCGAGACAGAATCCGTCAACCCCGCCGGTGAGGAGTCCGTCCACCTGACGACCGAACGCTGCTTCGGCCTCATCGACTCCAAGTTCGCCGAACGGCTCGAGCCGCACGCCGAGCGGGCCGATCGCGCCAACCACCGCGCAATGCGGGCCAACGGCCTTGCGGGCGAGACGCGTCGCCGCGGTGTTGAGAGTCTCGACGTCGTCCGCCAGTCCGTACTGCATCAGCTTGATCGGATTCGCGCCAAACGTATTCGTCTCGATGATTTCGGCGCCGGCGTCGGCATAGGCAATGTGCACGGCGCTGACGATATCCGGTGCCTTGACGACCAGCTCATCAAAGCAGGCGTTGAGAAAAATTCCCTTGTCGTACAGCATTGTGCCCATTGCGCCGTCGATCACGTGAATACGTCCGTCGGCAAGCAGTTCGCGCAGTGTTGGCATTGCTACTTCCTCGTGTATCCGAGCACCGGAGACAGCCATCGCTCCGCTTGGTCGACACTCCATCCCTTACGGGCGGCGTAGTCTTCAACCTGATCGCGCCCTATCCGTCCGACACCGAAGTACCGGGCGTCCGGGCGCCAGAAATACCAGCCGCTCACCGATGCGCCGGGCAGCATGGCGAAGCTCTCAGTCAGGGTGATGCCGGTGTTGCGCTCGAGATCGAGCAGCGTGGCGAGTGTCGCTTTTTCCGTATGATCTGGGCAAGCCGGGTATCCCGGTGCCGGGCGAATTCCCTGGTAGCGCTCGTGCATGAGATCGTCATTGGTGAGCAGTTCATTCGGCGCGTAGCCCCAGAGCGTCCGGCGCACCTCTTGGTGCAGTCGTTCCGCGAATGCTTCCGCAAGTCGATCGGCCAGCGCCGATGCGAGAATGGCGCGATAGTCGTCATGAGTAGCCTTCGCCGCCGCAACGATGTGCTCGAGTCCATGGCCTGCGGTCACGGCGAAGGCACCAACGAAATCCGCGATGCCAGTTTCCTTCGGTGCCACGAAATCGGACAGCGCAAACGCCGCTCGCGCGTCCTTGCGGCTTGCCTGTTGTCGCAACGAATGCATCACAGCGCGTTGATCCGCGCATGACGCGTCAGCGTACAGCTCGATGTCGTCGCCAACCGCGTTCGCAGGCCAGAATCCCACCGCAGCTCGGGCAACCAACAGGTTTCCGGTATCGATTTCGTCGAGCAGCCGTTGTGCGTCGTCGAACAGTTCCTGTGCCGCCTTGCCGTGTACCGGGTGCTTCAGAATCGCCGGGTAGGCGCCCTGCATTTCCCATGTCTGGAAGAACGGCGTCCAGTCGATCATGGTCCGGAGCTCGGCGAGTGGCCACTGATCGAACGCACGCACACCGAGAAACGAAGGCTCCGGTGGCGTCAGCGACAGATCGACCTGGAAGCGATTGGCGCGGGCGTCCTCAATGGTGATCAGCGCGCCCTGATGCTCGCCGGCGCGGTCGGCACGCACCTTGGCGTACTCTTCGTTGAGCTTCGCCACGAATTCCGGGCGGCGCGACTGGTCCCAGAGTGCGCCGGCGACGCCAACCGCTCGCGATGCATCGAGGACATGCACCACCGGGCCGCTGTATGCCGGCGCAATCCGTATCGCCGTGTGCGCCTTGGACGTGGTCGCACCACCGATCATGATCGGGATGTCGAGCTGTTCGCGCTCGAATTCCGCCGCGACGAATGCCATTTCATCCAGTGACGGCGTGATGAGTCCTGACAAGCCAACCAGGTCGACCTTTTCACTCTTCGCCGTCTCGAGAATTTTCGCCACCGGCACCATGACGCCGAGATCGATGACATCCCATTCGTTGCACTGAAGAACGACGCCGACAATGTTCTTGCCGATGTCGTGAACGTCGCCCTTCACTGTGGCCATGAGAATCTTGCCGCGGGCGCGCGCCGGCTTGCCGACACGTTGCGCTTCGAGGAACGGCACGAGGTACGCCACCGCACGCTTCATCACGCGGGCGCTTTTCACCACCTGCGGCAGGAACATCTTG
Organism: Gemmatimonadota bacterium; assembly: GCA_025360265.1. Lineage (GTDB taxonomy): Bacteria > Gemmatimonadota > Gemmatimonadetes > Gemmatimonadales > GWC2-71-9 > Palsa-1233. Next base: position 11,025 of record JANYCP010000282.1, on the reverse strand, counting down.
CCCGCGGCAAAGAGATCGCCCACCTGGCTCATGCCGGTCATCAGCGGTCCTTCGATCACATCGAGTGGTTGCTTCGCCGACTGACGCGCTTCCTCAACGTCCGGTTCGACAAACTCGGCGATGCCGTGGACCAGTGCGAACGACAGCCGTGCCTCGGCACTCCCTTCGCGCCACGACAGGTCCGCACCAGCGGCGACGCGGCCCTTGGCACGATCGGCCACTTCGAGCAACCGCTCGGTCGCATCAGCGCGCCGGTTCCAGAGCACGTCTGCCACGCGCTCGCGGAGCTCAGGATCGAGATCGTCAATCACCGGCAGCTGCCCGGCATTGACGATGCCCATGTCGAGTCCCGCCGCGATAGCGCGTTCGAGGAAGACGGCGTGAATCGCCTCGCGCACGGCGTCGTTCCCGCGGAACGAGAACGACACATTGCTGATGCCGCCGCTGGTGAGTGCGCCGGGGCAACGAATCTTGACCTGGCGCACCGCCTCGACGAACGCATTGCCATAGTCGGCATGCGCCTCGATGCCGGTGCCAACGGCGAAGACGTTCGCGTCGAGGATCACGTCTTCCGGGGCAAACCCCACCACGTCCACCAGCAGCCGGAAGGCACGTTCCAGAATGTCGACGCGCTGCTCCACCGTCTCGGCCTGTCCCTTCTCATCGAACGCCATCACTACCGCAGCTGCACCGTAGCGATGCACCAGGTGCGCTTGTTCGAGGAACTTCGCCTCGCCCTCCTTGAGCGACAGCGAGTTCACCACGCCTTTCCCCTGCAGGCATTTGAGGCCGGCCTCGATCACGCTCCAGCGCGATGAGTCCACCATGACGGGAACGCGCGCGATCGCGGGATCGGAGGCAATGAGGCGAAGGAACTTGCTCATCGCCGCGTCGCCGTCCAGCAGTGCTTCGTCGAAGTTGACATCGATCATCTGGGCACCGGCGTCGACTTGCTGGCGGGCGACTTCAAGCGCCGGTTCGTACTGCTCCTCGAGAATCAGCTTGGCGAAGCGACGCGATCCGGTGACGTTGGTCCGTTCGCCGACATTGACAAAGAGGGAGTCGGGGCGGATGAGGAATGGTTCGAGGCCGGAGAGCTGTGTGTACCCCTCCTCCTGAGCGAAGCGAAGGACCTCCCCGCTCGTATCGCCTTGGACATCAGTCGAAACGCTTGAGGAGGTCGCTCGCCTGCGGCTCGGGATGAGGGGTCGTGGCTTCACCCCATGCACTGCCTTCGCAATCGCCGCGATGTGCTCCGGCGTCGTGCCACAACATCCACCAACAATGTTCACCAGCCCTGATTTCGCCCATTCGCCCAGCGCCTCTGCCATCGCTTCGGCGTCGAGGTCGTATCCGCCGAGCGCGTTGGGGAGTCCGGCGTTTGGGTGTGCTGAGATTGCCACGTCGGCGATGCGCGAGAGATCCTGCACGTATTGGCGAAGGAGGTCAGGACCGAGTGCGCAGTTGAGGCCCACCGAAAGGGGCCGGGCATGCGCCACCGATATCCAGAACGCCTCGGCGGTCTGCCCCGACAATGTCCGTCCACTGCGATCGGTAATCGTGCCGGAGATCATGATCGGAATCCGGAAGCCCAGCGTGTCGAACAACTGCTCGATGCCGAAGATCGCCGCCTTCGCGTTGAGCGTGTCGAAGATCGTCTCGATGAGGAGCAGGTCCGCGCCGCCGGCGATCAGCCCATCGGCGGCTTCACGATACGCCGCAGCCAGTTGATCGAAGGTGACATTGCGGAAGGACGGATCGTCGACTTTCGGCGAGAGCGATGCGGTGCTGGACGTCGGGCCGAGGACACCAGCGACGTAACGGGGTCGTTCGACTGTTTCGGCGGCGTCGCAGGCGTCGCGCGCGACGCGAGCGGCGGCGGCGTTGATGTCGCGCACTGCTGCCTGCATGCCGTAGTCGGCTTGCGAGATGCTCGTGGCGTTGAATGAATTCGTCTCGACGATGTCGGCGCCGGCGGCCAGGTACGCCGCGTGTACATCGCGCACAACATTCGGTCGGGTGATGCAGAGCAGATCGTGATTGCCCTTGAGGTCGCGCGTCGAGTCGGCGAAGCGGTCACCGCGGTAGTCTGCCTCGACCAGGCCGGCGCGTTGCAGCATGGTTCCCATCGCGCCGTCGAGCACCAGCACACGCTCGCGCAGCAGGGCTGGGAGCTGCTGCAGTCGTCGCGAACGTTTCTGGTCAGGATCGTTCAATGGTCGCGCCTTAGCGGATTGTTTTTCGTGGCCGCAAAGTGGAAATCGCCACGTTCTTCCTACAGGAACAGGCCCTGCATCACCATTCGTTCGGCGAAAGATAACACGAAGTAGGCAATCAACGGCGAGAAATCGAGCATGCCGATACGTGGCATGACCCGCCGGATCGGCTCGACAATCCAGTCGGTGAGGCCATGCACCACTCGCATGAACTTCGAGTACGGTGAGATGCTGAACCACGAGGCGAGGACGCTGACCCAGATCGCGAGCTTGAGCACCTCGAAGATGCTGCGTGCGACAACCGCCAGTAATGCACCGGCCTGGATGGCGTCGTAGATCGACAATCCGAATCCGATCAGCCAATTGACCAGACCCACCACCACAAGTCCGCCGACAAGCGTGACGCCGGCCAGCCAGGCCGGCGCGTCCACCGGGTTGGCGCCAGCGCGAACCAGGCGGCGTTCCAGGGGTCGCAGCAGCGGTTCACTCACGCGACGCACCAGGTTGGCCCACCAACCGAACGGCTTCAGGTAGCCTTTGCGCACGAGAGAATACGAAAACGCGACGATGAGTGACAACAGAAAGGCGCCCGCGACAAGAATGCGGACGCCGAGCACGACGAGGCCGATCGCGACTTCGATGTCCACCGACTACTCCATCACGAACTCGCGCGCGAATGCCACCTCGAACGCGAAGGTCTTGGCGCGCGAACGCGTTTCCATGATGTCGGCGATGCGCTTGAGACGGTCGGGGACGCCGAGCATCGTCTCCTGCGCCTTGCGGCCCCACTCATCGAGTCCTTCGAGCGCCTCGATACGCCAGTGTGCCAGCTGGTCCTGCACGATGCGCAAGTAGTCGCGCGGCCCATAGATGCCGGAACGCCGGATGACGTCGGAGAAATCCTTGAACCCCGGAATGGTGATGCCGGGCATGTCGATCGATGGCAGCACGTGCGCCGCTGAACGGAGCGCCTCACTCGGATCGCGCTTGAGGATTTCGGTGAACACGCGGCGATAGAACGTGAAATGCCGCGCTTCTTCCATGGCGATCTTGGAAAGGATGCCACCGAGCAACGGCTCATATTCTTCAATCACCCGACCGGTGTTGGCGTGCGAGTGTTGCGTCGCGCGTTCCTGGAGCGTCGTGTAGACAAACACCCGGTAGGGGTCCTTGTCCCACTCCGGATTGAATCCCGCCTTGATGTATTCGAACTTGAGCATTTCCATCTTGCGTTGGTCCACAACATTCGTGTCGCGCATGTACTCGCTCAGCACCGTCCCGTGGCGGTCTTCTTCCGCGGTCCAGAGATTGTTCCAGTTGCGCCAGTGCGAGTCGTCGCCGAGGTACACGGCGAGCAGGCGATGGAAATGTGGCAGTCCTTCTTCGGTGAGCGTATTCAGCGCGAGAGCGGCGCGCGCGGCATCCGGCACGCCGGCGACGCGTGCCCGCAGTTGCTTGATGTGCTCGTCGGGATCGACCCCTTCCGGTGCCGAAAGGAGGTCATGCGGCATCCAGAGTTCGCGCTTCTTCTCATGTTCAACCATCATGGCGTGCACGATCGATTCCAGATCCTTCAGGACCTCGATCTTGCGCCCCATTTTGCGTTCAGCGTCTGTCAGTTGCATTTGGTCCCTGTTGAATTGCCCCGCCTAACCCATGAAAATGACCTTATCCCATCCAATACGGTAGCCGGGACCGCGCGGTGTCCAGCCGCCCCGCCATGCACTAACCGTATGTGCAGCAATGCGTTAGGGCTACTTCTTCTTGCAGCTTTGTGACACAGGCGGCTTGTTTCCGCAGGCGATGGTTTCGTTCATCCCCGACGTCACCGGCCCGCAGGCGGTGTTCTGCGCAGTGCGAGTCGCCTCGATTTCGTCATTGGCGGAGGCTGGCGCGCAGTTGCTTCGGCCATTGAATTCGACGCAGACATTGCAGGTGACCTTCTGGGCCGACAGCGTCGAATACGCCAGGAACGCGATGAACATCAGGATCACCGCGACCGTGAGGAGAGTCTTCGGCTTCATCTCAGACCACCGCCTTCAGCAGGGTGTTGTGGAGCAGCAGCGACGCGACGAGGAAATAGATGACCAGGCCGGTGACGTCCACCAACGTCGCGACGAATGGCGCCGAGGCGCTGGCCGGGTCGAGCTTGAATCGGCGCAGGATGAATGGCAGCATCGAACCGGCAAGGGATCCGAAGGTGACCACGCCGATCAGCGCGAGAAAGACGGTTGTGGCAATCAGCAGATAGTGCTCGCCATAGTCCTTGCCGATGAACGTCCAGTGTTGCGAGTAGAAGAACTGCCAGAGCAGGATGCGGCAGAATCCGATGGCGCCGAGCATTGATCCGAGGAACATGCCGGTCGGCAGTTCGCGGACGACGACCCGCCACCAGTCACGCAGCGCGACTTCCTTCAGTGCCATCGCGCGAATGATCAACGACGTCGACTGCGATCCGGAATTTCCGCCAGACGAAATGATCAGCGGCACGAAGAGCGCCAGCACCGTGGCCTTGTCGATCTCGCCCTGAAAATGACCCATGGCCTGCGCCGTGAACGTCTCGCCTACGAAGAGAATCGCCAGCCAGCCGGCGCGCTTCTTGAGCATGTCCACGAACCGGATCTGGAGATACGGCTCGTCGATCGCTTCCATGCCGCCCATCTTCTGGACGTCTTCGGTCGTCTCCGACACCAGTGCGTCGATAATGTCGTCAACAGTGACAATGCCGAGCATGCGATGGTGATCATCGATCACCGGCAGCGCGAGCAGGTTGTATTTGCCGATCAGGCGCGCGGCGTCTTCGCGATCGACCAGTGGATCAACCGTAATCGGCGGCCGGTCGTCGCCGATCTCCATCACGTTCATCGTGCCGGGTACCATCATTACTTCGCGCAGCGAGATCACGTGCAGCAAGGTGTTGTCCGTGGGCTCCAGCACGTAGATCGCGTATACCGTCTCTTTCGCCTCACCCACCTCGGCGATGTAGCGCTTGACCTCGTCCGCCGTGTACGTCTTGGGCACCGAAACGAATTCCGTCGTCATGATGCCGCCGGATGATGTCTCCGGGTAATTCATCAGCGCCCGCAACGTCTCGCGCGTGTTCGCCGCGAGGAACGGCAGCAGCTTGGTGCGGCCGTCCACCGACAACTCGCGATAGAGCTCCACCTGCTGGTCGGCCGAGAGCGCGTCGATCAGCGGTGAGGCGATGGCGACCTGGAGTTCTTCGACAATCTCGCCGCGCCGTTCGAGTTCCGGCTCGTCGAAGAGCTGAACCGCAAGCGCGAACGGCAGCGCGGCCACGACCTTGGCGGCCGCTTCCACCGGCAGGTGGTTGAGCGGCTCGGCGATATCGGCCGCGCGCAAATCCTCGACGGCTGCCGCGAAATCGTCGGCGTCACCGCTCAGGAGATAGAGGTATTCCGGGGTAAGTTCGGGCGGGGCCGCGGGTGTTTCCATGATATCGGCCCTCCAGGTGACGCAGGGGCGCAGCAGGCTGCGCCCTTACACGTGAGTAGGTGCGCTACTTGGCCTTCGGCAGGTTCACGGTGTCATCGCCGTTCTTGCCGTCCGTGATCGGCGTGACCTGCGTGGTCCAGCCGTCAGCGAAGGTCAGCACCAGGCGATGGCCGAGGGTGTCGGCCGTGACGCTCTTCAACGTCGAAAACTTCTTGGCGTAGCTCAGCGCGGCTCCAGCTTGCGTCGCGAACGCTTCCGCGGTGTTTCCGGCGTGTCCCTTGGCGAATTCGCGACCGACGGCCACGGCGATCGCCTGGTCGGCGCCGTACTTGGCGTAGTCGTCCGGTGCCATCAGCCCCTTCTGGTCCGCCACGTACGAATAGCGATCGTAGCTCGGGCAAGCGGCGAGGACGAAAAGAAGCGAAAGCGGGATCAGGCGGCGCATTGAACGCTCTCCGGCGAAGTCGGGGCGAAAAGTAATGCTGACATGGGGTTGCGGCACCTTCATCCTGAGCCGAAGGCGAAGGACCTCCAGACTCGGTGTGTCGCGATCACTTGAGGTCCCGTGCTTGCCTCAGGACGAGGGCGACTCCCGTTCCATCCCGAAACTCTACATCCCGCTCGTACGTCATGTATACGTGGCCCAACTCTCAGTCGCCGCGATTCGCTCCACCATTACCCCGCGCCGCGCGCTCTTCGGCGCAATCGGCGCAGCATTTATCTCGGTTTCCGCCATCGGCACCGAAGCATTGATCCGCGCCCGCATCCCCGATTTGCAGAGTCGACTGCCCTCGGCGCTTTATACCCGTCCGGTTCCCTGGGGCTCAAACCGCCGCGTGCAGCCGGCCGTCGCGATTGGCACCGTCGATGGGTCGCCGCTTGAGGAGCGCATCCCGGTTCGCCTCGCCGACATTCCCAACCGCCTCGTCCAGGCCGTGCTTGCTGTGGAAGATCAGCGCTTCTACGATCACCACGGCGTCGATGTGCGCCGCATTGGCGGCGCACTGGTCGCCAACGTTCGCGCCCACGGCATCGTGCAAGGCGGCAGCACGCTGACCCAGCAGCTCGCGAAGAATCTCTTCCTCAGCGCCAGTCGCACGCCATTGCGCAAGGTGCGCGAGGCGGCGCTCGCCGTGGTGCTCGAGAAGCGCTACACCAAATCCCAGATTCTCGAGGCCTACCTCAACGAGATCTATCTCGGCCAGGATGGCGCGCGCGCGATTCACGGCGTGGGTGCCGCCTCGCGGTACTACTTCGGCAAGGATGTACGCAAACTCACATTGGCTGAGTCGGCGCAGCTTGCCGCGACAATCAATGCGCCAAACCGGAATGCAGCGAGTCGCCACCCCGAGACGGCAACGCAACGTCGTGATCTCGTATTGCAGTTGATGGTTGACCAGCATCGGATCTCGCAGGCAGCCGCCGGCCAGGCCAACCATGTCGACGTGAACGAAGGAGAACATCCGGGCGCCACATTTGACGGCCGCGCGTTCCGCGATGTCGCACTCGCTGCCGTTGGCAAGAAACTTCCGGCGCGTGGCGAAGCGATCTACACCACGCTCGATGCGGCAATGCAGCGCGCCGCCGAGCACGCACTTGAGAATGGCCTCGACCGGCTTCGCGCGCCGGGGGTGCAGGGCGCCCTCATTGCGATCGATCCGCGCAACGGTGATGTGCTCGCCATGGTGGGAGGGCGCGATTACGGTGAATCGCAATTCAATCGCGCCACCGCAGCCGTGCGCCAACCGGGGAGTGCCTTCAAGCCAATCGTCGCACTCACCGCGCTCGCCCGCGAGAAGGATCACCCCCCGGCGTTCACACTCGCATCGATTGTCGCCGACGCACCGTTGTCGGTGCAAACGGCCAAGGGGGCGTGGGAACCAGCTGATTTCGACGGCTCGTATCGTGGGGACGTGACGGTGCGTGAAGCACTGGAGCAATCGCTCAACATTCCGTTCGCACGCATCGGCATGACTGTTGGTCCCGCCAACATTGCGGCAACTGCCCACCGCGTTGGCATCACCAGTCCGCTCGATCCGGTGCCGAGCATCGCGCTTGGCAGCAGCGGCGTAACGTTGCTCGAACTGGTGCGCGCCTACGGCGTCCTCGCGACCGGCGGGGATCTGAACAGCACGCGGATGTTTCTCGGCCGCGGCCACCATGGCGACCGGGTGCAACTTGCCGGCAACAGTTCGCCATCGCGGGTGGTGGATCCCGCTGTGGCCTATCTCGTCACCTCGGCACTGGAGGGCGTGATTGAGCGCGGCACCGGTCGTGCGCTGGGTGCGCAGGGACACGACGGAGCGATCGCCGGGAAAACCGGCACGTCGAATAACGGGCGCGATGCGTGGTTCATTGCCTACTCGCCGACACTCGTGGTGGGAGTGTGGGTGGGATACGACGATAGTCGCGATCTGCACATGACCGGCGCGAGTGCCGCGCTACCGATCGTTTCACGCTTTCTCTCCACCACCACCACCGACGATGACTGGCCCTCGTTTGCGGTTCCCGATGGCGTGACCGTGGCAGACGCTGGCAGGGGTGCCTCCGATTGGGACTCGGGTTGCGGGTCACGCGAGTACTTCCTCTCCGGCACCGAGCCATCGGAGCGCGATTGCCAGAGCTTCCAGGTACCTGGCGCGATCAAATGGGGCGAAAAAATGGGCCGTGACGCTGGTCGGGAGGTGCTGCGATTCCTTGCCCGTCAGCTGCGGGCGCTCCGGGGAGGTACCGAGTAGACTTAACGCCCGGAAAGAACCCTTCGAGGCTTCGCGATGAGCGCCATCGGCAACATCCCCAATCCGATCAACGAACCCATTCTCAGCTACGCCCCCGGTACGCCGGAACGGGCTGCGCTGCAGGCCGCGATCAAGTCGCTCGGTTCCACAATCACCGAAATCCCCGTCGTGGTGAACGGCAAGGAGCATCGCCCCACGAAAACGATCACGGTGACGTCACCGCAACGACACCAGCACAAACTCGCCACGGTACATCAGGCGCCCGCGGCATTGCTGCAGGATGCGATCGACGGTGCGACGACGGCGCAGAAGGACTGGGAACATTGGCGCTTCGAGGATCGCGCCGCCGTGTTCATGAAAGCAGCCGACCTGCTTTGCGGTCCGTGGCGTGCGCGGATGAATGCGGCGACGCTGCTCGGACAGAGCAAGACGCCGCACCAGGCAGAAATCGACGCGGCGTGTGAACTGGCGGACTTCCTCCGCTTCAATGCGCACTACGCCGAGCGGTTGTTGCATGAGCAACCGATCTCGGTGCCCGGTGTTTGGAACCGCCTTGATTATCGCCCGCTCGAAGGATTCGTCTACGCCATCACGCCATTCAACTTCACCGCCATCGGCGGCAACCTGCCCACCGCACCGGCAATGCTCGGCAACGTGGCGCTGTGGAAGCCGTCGACCACTGCGATGCTTTCGAATTGGCTCTTCTATCAGATCCTGCAGGAAGCAGGATTGCCGCCCGGCGTCATTCAGTTCGTTCCGGGCGAGTCGGCAACGGTGAGCGATGTGCTGATTTCCGATCCGCGACTTGCCGGCATCCATTTCACCGGCTCGACCGGCGTCTTCCATTCGCTCTGGAAGGGCGTGGCCAACAACCTCGACAAGTATCGCGGCTATCCGCGCCTAGTCGGCGAAACCGGTGGCAAGGACTTCATTCTGGCGCACCCGAGCGCTGACGTCGAGGCGCTCGCGACTGCGCTGTTGCGCGGTGCCTTCGAGTATCAGGGGCAGAAGTGTTCGGCGGCATCCCGTTGCTACATCCCACGCTCGATCTGGCCCCGGGTCCAGGAACTGCTGCAAGCCGAAATCAAGCAGATCAAGATGGGCGATCCCGCCGACTTCTCGATGTTCATGGGTGCGGTGATCGACGAGCGCGCGTTCAAGCGACTGGAGCAGGTACTCGCCGCGGCGAAGAAGGATCCGCGCGTGAAGATCATTGCCGGTGGCGGCTGCAACTCGAGTGAAGGATGGTTCGTCGAGCCGACAGTGCTGCTGACCACGGATCCGACGCATCAGATCATGAGCGTGGAATTCTTCGGCCCGATCCTGTCGGTGTATGTATACGACGACAAGGAGTGGGATGACGTACTGACGCTGGTCGACACCGCGTCACCATATGCGCTCACCGGCGCAATCTTCTCGCAGGACCGCGCCGCAGTCATTGATGCCGATCGCCGGCTGCGTCATGCAGCAGGGAACTATTACGTCAACGACAAGTGCACCGGGGCGGTGGTGGGTCAGCAACCGTTCGGCGGCGGACGCGCTTCAGGCACCAACGACAAGGCCGGCTCCATCCTCAACCTGTACCGGTGGGTGTCGGCGCGGACAATCAAGGAAACCGGAAATCCGCCAAAGGATTGGCGGTATCCGTATTTGGGGTAGTCGTGAGTCATTGGTCGTGAGTCGTGCCATCCTCGCGATAGCGTTGATTGGGCTCCGGGGCACGCTGACAGCCCAGTACACCGCCGAACATCTTGTCGGCACCCGCTTTGTGGAACGAGTGCAGTCGGAGATCGTTACGCAGGCGGGGGCGGCTGAGCGACATCGCAGTGTGGTGCGGACTGCGGGGTTTACCATCACCGCGCGAGGCGACACGCTCATGGTGACGACTGACACCGTGGCGCTGACCGAAAGCGTTTCAGGTGAGCGTGCTACGATTGATGTCGATGCCGTGATCGGCGCGCGATGGAAACTGTTACTGAGCTCTCGTGGTGCGGCAACGATCATCGATCGCCCGTTTGTCCCGCCGGCCGTCAGCGACGTAAGTGACATCGGCACGGCGATGGACGACTTCTTTCCACCACCACCGCCGACACTGGCGGCCGGCGGTGCGACCACGGACAACGCTGGACGGATGTGGCGGCGATTCGCTGATTCCTCCGGCATGCAGCGCTATCGTTTCGGCGCCACGCGTCGCGGCAGCACGCGAGACATTGGCGATAGCGTCACAGTGGAGTCCACGCAGGACGGCAGCGAGAACGCCGCAATGGCCTGGGACCCGCAGCGCGGCCCAATCGCCTGGACTCGCAGTATTCTTACTACCGTCACCACTCGTTTCGCCGGCCGAACCGTGCGGGCTCAGGTGGACCAGCGTATCATCGTTACGCGAGTTGGTTCGTAGGATCCGTCTCTCGTCTCTCGTCTCTCGTCTCTCGTATCAGGACGCCGCAATGCGCCTCGCACCAATTCTCTGCGCCCTCGCCATCGCCGCTCCGCTCTCCGCCCAGGCTCCCACGGACGCTGCGCAAAAGGAAGCGCGCGAGATTCTCGCCGAGATGATTTCGACAAATACTTCGCTCGGTCGCGGTGACGTCACGCCGCTCGTCGACAAGCTTGCG
>JANYCP010000278.1 GCA_025360265.1 Gemmatimonadota bacterium | reverse complement strand
CGCCGGCGGTATGGCGACTGTGTATCTCGCAAGAGATCTCAAGCATGAACGCCAGGTGGCCATCAAAGTGTTGCGACCTGAGCTTGCCGCCGTGATCGGCGCCGAGCGCTTTCTTTCTGAAATCAAGACCACCGCCAACCTTCAGCACCCGCACATTCTTTCCCTCTTCGATTCGGGACAGATCGAAGGCACGGTGTTCTATGTGATGCCGTTTGTTGATGGGGAATCGTTGCGAGATCGGCTTGCGCGTGAAAAGCAGCTCCCGATTGCGGACGCCGTGCGCATTGCCACGGAAGTTGCCGACGCACTGCAGTATGCCCATGAGCATGGCGTCATTCATCGCGATATCAAGCCAGAGAATATCCTGCTGCACGGCGGGCATGCTCTCGTGGCAGATTTCGGCATCGCACTGGCCGCGTCCAAGACCGGCGGCACACGCATGACGGAAACCGGCATGTCCCTCGGCACGCCGCAGTACATGTCGCCGGAACAGGCGATGGGCGAGCGCGAGCTCGATGCGCGGACAGATGTGTACGCGCTCGGATGCGCGACGTACGAGATGCTCACCGGTGAACCACCCTTCACCGGCCCGACGGCACAGGCAATCGTGGCGCGAGTCCTGACAGAGGCGCCGCGCAGTCTCAGCCTCGAGCGGAAGAGCATTCCGCCGCACGTCGAAGTGGCGGTCAACACGGCGCTGGAAAAGCTCCCGTCAGATCGCTTCCCGAGTGCAGCGGCATTCGCAGCGGCGCTCGAGTCGCCACAGGCGAATGCCCCTGGTACACACAATCGGATGCCGGCCCGCGCCACTGGCGTGTCGCGGGTACGTACCATGATGCCGCTTCTGCTGACAACCGCAGCAGTCGTCGCTGCACTCACCTTTGGCATCACCCGTTGGCTCACCCATCGCGGTGCGGCAACCGGTGAACAGATCGCGCACGTTTCTGTCGCACTTCCCGAGGGGTATGAGGTCGGCGCAGCATTGCTCCGCCCGATCGCAATTTCCCACGACGGGTCTCGCCTCGCGTATGTGGGATTCAAGGACGGCAAGACCCAGATCTTCGCGCGCGGGCTGGACGAGTCGCAAGCGAAGCCGCTCGAGGGGACGGCGGGAGGGAGTGGCCCGTTCTTCTCGCCGGATGGTGAGTGGATCGGCTTCTTCGCCGAGTCGAAGCTCAAGAAGATTGCAGTCAGCGGCGCCGCAGTGCAGGTGCTCGCGGACGCTCCGTTTCACCGCGGTGGTAGCTGGGGCAGCGATGGCTTCATCTACTTCGCGCCGACCAACGTCGGCAGCATATGGCGCGTGCCGGAAGGCGGCGGTGCTGCGAGCGAGTTCACGCACGTCAATTCAAGCGCCGGCGAAATCTCTCATCGCTGGCCGCACCACATTTCGGGAACGAGCACGTTGCTCTTCGCAGTGTGGACCGGCCCGGGTGATGATGAGCACGACATTGCAACGCAGTCGACCGGGACGCCGGAACACCATGTCCTGGTGAAGGGTGGCGACGCCCCGCAGTACGCCGTGACTCCTGCCAGGCTGATGTACACCCGTCGCGGCCAGCTTCTCACTGTCCCCTGGCAACCATCGCAGCAACAGCTCGGCCGGGCGGTGCCGGTTGTGGCCGACGAAGCGATCGACGACCTCGTCGGAAACGAAGGGCCCGGAAATTACGCCGTCGCCGACCGCGGCACGCTCACCTATCTGGCCGGCCGCCAATCGGTCGGCCTGCGCAAACTGGTTTGGGTTTCCCGTTCCGGGACGCTGACGCCAGTGCCATTGCCGGAACGCCCGTATGAGAACGTCGCGATCTCGCCCGATGGTGGGCGCGCCATAGTGCAAATCCGCGAGGGGATCACCGGTCTCTGGATTTACGACTTCGGCAGGGGCACGCTGACACCGCTGCGCACTGGCGCCGGGAGCAGTCAGGCACCGCTGTGGACTTTCGACGGCAGCCACGTGATCTACCGCGGTACGCGCCAGGGCACCCGCAACCTCTACTGGATCCGGGTCGATGGATCCGGCGAGGAAGAGCGCCTCACCACGAAGCCGGGCGTAGTCCAGTCACCGACATCCGTCTCGTCGGATGGCCGCACCCTGTTGTTCGACGAGAGTGGGCCCGACGAGCCGGGCGGGGCGGGCACTTGGGTGCTGCCGCTCGACGGCGATCGCATCGCGCGTCGCCTCTACCCGCGCCCGGTGTCTGGTCAGGATGGCCAGCTCTCGCCTGACGGCAAGGCGGTGGCGTATCAGGCGAGCGTCTCATCGCGGTTTGAAATCTTCGTCGCACCGTTCTCGGGCAGCGGCGAGCGACGACTCGTGTCGACCGACGGCGGCATCGAACCACTCTGGTCGCGCGACGGTCGCGAACTATTCTTCCAGAACGGCACCAAGCTGATGGTGGTCGCCGTGACACCGGGCGCGACGTTTTCGGCGAGCACACCACATCTCGGGTACGAAGGTCGATTCCTGCCAACGATCAACGGCAACACTTCCTTCGGCATCACGAAGGACGGTGCGCGCTTCCTCAGGATCCAGCCGGTCGACGCTGGGCTGGCGATCACGCACATTGAGTTGGTGATCAATTGGTTCGCCGAGCTGACGAAGCGGGGCGCGGCGACCGCCCACTAGCGCACGCGAAACCCCGCAACACGCTAAGCATTGCGAGGCTTCGACTTACATCAAGCGGGCGACGGGGTTCGAACCCGCGACCCTCAGCTTGGGAAGCGACCCCTTCGAACGCTCGATCCCGCTGAAATGCCGGAGTTTCCTGAGAAAGCCCGCCTGTCCGCCGGGAAGCGGTTTCCTCACTTTGGCATCGAAACGGACCTCAA
>JANYCP010000269.1 GCA_025360265.1 Gemmatimonadota bacterium | reverse complement strand
CCACGGTCGACGACTCGACCAAGCACGACCAGCTCCGTCTGATCTACCTGCCGAACAAGGGGCCCGCGTCACCACTCTTCACCTACGAAATGCGTCAGGTCTATCACATCGCCGGCGCATCGCTGCTGCGCTCGACGATCATGGCGCAGCTGCTGATCGCCGGCAACGAGCGCCCCGATTCCACGCCGGGAACTTTTCTCTCGGCCCTGGGCCTTGCCTTGCCGGCCGAGCAGGCGACGTACGATGTCGAGAACCGGACCTTTCCGCGGTTGCGTGATCCCGGCGCGCAAAAGGTGATCACGGACAACCTCCTCGTCTTCCCGAGCGCACGGCCGTTCAGCGATCCGCGGCTGACCCTGCGCGAACGAAACGACTCGATGTACGTGACACCGGAGTACCTGCTTCTCACCCAAGGTCCGGCGTCGAAGTTCCAGTTGCACCTGACCTTCGATGCCGCCGGCGGTTCTGATCGCGGCAGTATCACGCTCGATGGGTTCCAGATCACCGAAGGCAGCGAACATCTCACGGTGGGTGGCCGCCAGCTAATCAAGGAGAAGGACTACACCATTGATTACGCGACGGGGCGGGTGAATTTCCTCGACCCCAATGACCTCTTCGGCAATGGCGTCGCCGCACTCAATGCCACCTTCGAGCAGCGCGGCCTCTTCGCCATTGCACCCACGACCATCGCTGGTCTCTCGGCCACGTGGAGCCTCGGAATTGGCAAGTCGATTTCGCTGTCGGCGCTATACCAGGCCGAGGCGACGCCATTCACCCGGCCGCAGATCGGCAACGAGGCGCACGCGTCGCTCCTGGTTGGTGCCACAGCGGATTTCACCTTTAATACGCCGTGGCTGACCAGAGTCGTCAATCGCCTGATTTCCAAATCCACCACGGCACCATCCTATCTGCGCTTCTCTGGCGAAGCGGCGATCTCGCGCCCCGACCCAAATCGATCGGGCGACGCCTACCTCGAGCAATTCGAGGACGATCGCAGCGTGTTGCTGCAGATGTCGCAGAACCGCTGGATCCCCGGTTCCGTGCCGAAGTTTGCGACCGGCTTCCTCGACATCATGCCGCGCGGGTTCGACAGCACTGAGGCGGTGCAGCTGGTGCTGCAGAACACAATCCTGAACAGCACGCAATCGGGAATCGTGCAGTATGCCGCGCACGACATCGATAACACGGTGGCGGTGACGCAGTCGCGTGTCGCGAGTACCGAGCAAGTGCTCTGGCTGGTGCTGCACGCCGACACCGCCGGCGGCATGGTGGACTCGGACAACCGGTCCCACTGGAAACAGCCGGGGCCTGGCGCACGCCCCCGATGGGCGTCGACCACCACGGCGTTGTCGCCCACTGGACTCGACCTGACGCGCAACGACTATCTGGAATTTGCGGTCTATCAGAACCGCGACACGGTCATCAAGCAGGCGGGGATGAAGATCGCCTTCGATCTCGGCCGCGTGAGCGAGGACGCGCTGTCGTTCGCGCCCACCGCGTTTCATGTGTTGCAGGCTGACAGCGCGAATACCCGGTTCGTCAAGGGCGACACGATCTGGACCGGACGGCAATATGTCGGTGTCGGACGGCTCGATACCGAGCGCAACTCGTTCAACGGCTGGAGTGCGACGTCGGACGACAACGGTATCCTCGCCGATCGTCCTGATTCACTCATCGGTCCCGGCAACACGATCTTTCACAAGCCGTCGCTCTGCGCCGATCACCTCAGTGCGTCGGTCGTGTTGTATCAATGGGGCGCGCTCGGTTCGCGCTGCACGCGCAACAACAGCAACCCCGACACCGAAGACCTCGACGGCGACAACGTGCTGAACGCCCAGGGTCCCAACGACGATGTCTTCCGTTATATCATCGATCTCGCCAAGGACTCGGCAAAGTATTTCGCCCGGGTCACGCGCGTCTTTCCGGATTCGGCGCATCTCGACTCGCTGCATTCCGCCACCTGGACGATCTACCGCATTCCGCTGGCGCAGCCGCATGACACCATTGGCTCGCCGGACATGCACCTGATCAAGCAATTGCGGATGACGTTTGTCGCGCCCGCGCCGGTTGGTGGCGCCGAGAAGGTCGTCTTTTTCGCGCTGGCGCGGATGCGGTTCAGCGGCGCGTCGTGGATCGCTCGTGCTGCACGACCGATTGCGTCGCTGTCGGGAGCGCGAGGCGAACCTCACGGCAGTGTGCTCGTTGGATCGATTACCACGCAGGACGGTCGCATCGATTCCCTTGGTGCGCATGGCTACACGTCGCCACCGGGAATCGCCGATGCAGCCGCAACCACGGCGGTGTCGTCGGCGGAGTTTTCGCAGGAGATCAATGAGAAGGCGCTCTCGGTGCAGGCAGATGACCTGCACCCGGGTGAGCGCGCGGAAGCATACGTCCGGCAGGTGGCCGGTGCATGGAACCTGCTCGCCTACGATCAGCTGCGCGTCTGGATGCACGGTGGCAACCGGATTGGCCAGGCTCCGACGCCCGGTTGGGACGACGGCCGGTTGCGCGCCTACGTCAAGCTCGGCAGCGACGCCTACAACTTCTACATGTACAATGCACCGGCTCGCACCACTTCGTGGGACCCGGAGATGCTGATCGATCTCACGATCTGGCGCGACCTCCGTGAGAAGATCGAGAACGCACGCTTGCTCGATCCCAATACCCCAAAGGGCTACGATCAGTGCGGCTACATCGGCGATCCCAATGCGTGGATCGCTTGCTCGCAAGACGGCACCTACTTCGTGCAGATCCGCGATCCGCAGATCAATCCGCCCAATCTGGCGGCGGTGCAGGAGCTGGCCGCCGGCATCTATTACCCCTGTGCCACCATTTCGTGCCCGCCAACGGCGGCGAGCATTGCGCACACGGAACTCTGGATCGACGACATCCGGGTCGGGCTGCCCGTGTCGAAGACCGGCGTGATCGCGGCTGTGAACGCGCGCGCCCAGTTTGCCGACATCGGATCGCTCGATGTCAATGGCCTGTACCAAAGTGGCAGCTATCACCAGCTGGGGCAGACGCCGAGCTATCAGAACGTCACCTCGTTCACGACGGCCGGTCAGATGCGGATGGATCGGTTTCTTCCGATGGCGTGGGGACTGCAGATCCCGGCCAACTTCAACACCAATCGCAGCTGGGTCGATCCGGAACTGATCAACGGAACCGACGTGCAGGGCGCGTCACTCGTCGGCTTGCGCAAGCCGCAAACCGCGTCGACGCAATGGACCTTCTCGATTCGGCATCCCAACCATCCGAACGAAGGAAGCTTCAGCCGGCTGGCGTTGAGTCCGTGGGCGTTCGCCGCGTCCGGTCTCAGCGCCAGCAACGTGGCCTCGTTGAGCGAAAGCAATTCGTCGACCTGGGCGACGTCATTGTCGTACACGCTCGGCAATCGCCGACAGACTATTCCGATGCATCTCACCAGATTGGCCGGCGTGCTGCCCAGGTGGTTGCGCGAGAGTTCGGCCGGGCAGGGCCTTGCCAACGCTTCCTTTGCGCCGGTGCCGACGCTGCTGGCGTTCAACACGATCGTGTCGCATACGATGGGTGATCAGCAAAGCTACCAGGTGCCGATTCATGTGCTCGCCGACACGATCCTCAAGCCGGTCACGTCGGAACAATTTCTCTGGCGCAACACGGCCGCGATGAATTGGGAACCATTCACCATGTTGACATTCACCAGCAACTGGTCGAGCACTCGCGATCTGCGGGTGTACCCCGACTCGACGTCGGTGGGGCGCGTGGCAAACTCGCAGCACAAATCGCTGCTCGGCGCGGATGTCGGTGTCGAGCGCGATCGCCTCTTGAACAATTCGCTGGTCATCGCGCCGCATCTCGCCAGCTGGCTCGGCACGTCGGTCACAGTGGGGTCGAGCTTTGTGTTGTCGCGATCACTGGCGAGCCGTAATCCGGTTCGGGTCGATGGCGACACTGCCGGTGCGTACATCCTGCCACAAACGCTCAACAATTCGCGCCAGGTCACCTGGCGCGGCACGCTCGACGTGAAGACACTCACCCGGCGCATCTTCGGTGACTCGAGCAAGCTGAATCGGATGGTGGCACAGCTCACGCCGATCATCTTCACGCGGACGCACACGCTCTCCTCAGCGTACGACCTCGCCCGGTTCAACCCCGGGCTTGGCTATCAGATCGCGCTCGGCGGACTCGATGCATTCCTGTCGCACAACGGTGAAGAGGCGATCTATGTCGCCGATGCCACCAGCACCACCGTGACCGCCAATATCGACCTGCCGTTCGGCTTGTCCGCCACGGCCAACTATGCCGAGACGGCGATCGACAACTACCAGCACCAGGCTCCGTCAGGCTTTCTCAAGGCGAGTGGCGTCACCAAGAGCTGGCCGTCGGGCCGGTTCTCATGGTCGGAGACCTATGCCCACGGGCCGATCCTCCGCATCTCGGCCGCCGCGGGCGTGCAACGCGACCAGGCCACCTCGTCCACGCCATTCACCGATGGCACCGGGGCGATCGCCACGTCCGATACCCGGCACCTCGTGCCTGATCTCACCGTGATGCTTCGGAATGCTGCTACCATTCGACTCAGTGGCCAGTTCGATCACCAGTCGGCGTCGTATGCCGGTAACTTGACCGAGACCAACGCGTCGACGGTGAGTGGCAATCTTTCCTGGAGCCTGCGGATGCCACGATTCCTTTCCGGACAGCGCCGCAACATGACCACGGATATCACCGTGAGCCAGAACAGCAGCTCGAGCTGCATTCAGCGCACAACCAACACGCCGGGTAGCGGCCTCACCGACACCGGTTGTGCTACGACGTACGAGCTGAGCCGGTTCGAAACCCGCACCGGTTTCACGGCGAGCCTGGCGCATGCCGTCCGCGTCGGGCTCAACTTCACTTACGTCCACAATGCCGTGACGTCACTCCGGCAGATTTCGTCAACGATCACGCTCGCGGCCTTCGTCAATATTCCGCTCACCAGTCTGGGGATGTAGATGCGCACACGCATACGGGCGCTCGTTGCCCTCGCTACGCTCGCTGCCTGCGGGGCCGGCGGACCACCGCCCGCGCGCGAGTTTGACGCCAAACAGGCGCTCGAGTACGTCAACACGCAGGTGGCGTTTGGCCCCCGCGTGCCGGGTATGCCCGGTCATGCGGCGATGGCTCGCTGGCTCGATTCCATGGTACGCACGCGCGCCGACAGCGTGACGCTGCAGAAGTGGTGGCACAAGACGGCCTCGGGCGACTCGATCGCGATGACAAATGTCTTCGCGCAGTTCAACGTCAAGGCGACGCAGCGTGTGCTCTATCTGGCGCATTGGGACACCCGGCCGCGCGCGGATAATGATCCCGACGAGAAGAACAAGCACATGCCGATTCCCGGTGCCGATGACGGCGGGTCCGGCGTAGCGGTGCTCCTGGGCGTTGCCGATGCGCTGAAAAAGCTGCCGCCCGATGTCGGTGTTGACCTGCTCTTCGTCGATGGTGAAGACTACGGAATGTTCCTGCCGGCGAAGGTGGATGTATTGATTGGTGCGACCTATTACGCTGGCCACCCGCTGGTAGCCGGGCGGCCGATCTTCGCGGTGCTCTGGGACATGGTCGGTCACGCCAACGCGCGGTTCACCATTGAGAGCAACTCACAGATCGCCGCATCCGACGTGGCCGATCGCGTCTGGAACACGGCGTCGGCCCTTGGCTACGGCAACATCTTCACGCCTGTTGGCACGGGTGCCGTAACCGACGATCACGTGCCCCTGATCGAAGCCGGGTTTCGCGCCATCGATGTCATTGATATCAACAACTATGCGCAGTTCTGGCATACGCTGCAGGACACGCCGGACAAGGAATCACTGCAGAGTTTCGAGGCGGTGGGGAATACTGCGGTGGCGGTGATCAGGCGCGCGTTGAAGTAGGGGCACGCCATGGCGTGCCGCTACGCCCGCGCGCCGCGTCGACGGGTACCCGCTTGCGGGCGTCCGATACCGATGCCGCCCGGATCCATGTGATCGTCCGGGATGAAAAACCTCTTCGCCACCATCTCCCGCCGCGAGCGCCGAGCGCTCGCTGTCCTGTTCGTCCTGATCCTTGCTGGCCACCTGCTGCGTGCCGCAGCCGCCGCACCGGGCGCCCCACCGATCGCCGCCCAGCTCTTCGACCCGGCAGGCGACGGCAACCCAATAGCTCACCGTGACTCGATCCGGCAGCAGGTCAGGCCGCTGGGGCCCACCGAGCGGATCGATGCTGACCGTGCCTCGGCAGCGGAGTTGACTCGCCTCCCCGGCGTCGGGCCAGCCCTCGCCAACCGTATTTTCGCGGATCGCCAGAGCCATGGGGCATTCGGCACCATCTCCGGCCTCCGCCGGGTGCCCGGGATGGGGCCGGTGGTCCTCGCCCGGCTGGCGCCGCACCTCTCCTTTGGAGGCGTTTCTGCCGAAGCTGAAAGGACAATCCAGACCGTCACTGTAAACGTCAATCGGGCGACTGTGGCGGATCTGGTCGGTTTGCCGGGGATCGGTCCGGCCCGCGCCCGAGCTATCGTGGCATTTCGCGAGAGCAACGGGCCATTTCGCCAATTGGACGACCTCAAACGTGTCCCAGGCTTCCCGGGCACTCTCGTCCGGCAACTGGCGCCCCGCTTGACCATTCCGTGACCGGCCGGAGTCGCCGGCAAGGCATTGCCCTTGCACCTTCGTCCCGGAATGACAGCTCCGAACGCCGCCGCCCAGAAACGACCCGTCGACACCGCCCACACAGCGGAGCTGTTGGGTGAGCTGCTGCTTTCTCAGGGGCTTCTGACCCGCGAGCAGCTCGACCAGGCCCTTTCCGAGCATCGGTCCAGCCACCTGCGCCTCGGCCTCATTCTCGTGCGTCAGGGCGTCATCGACGAGCTCGAACTGACCAAGGTCCTGGCCCGCCAGTACCGGATGCCGGCGGTGGACCTCTCACGCTTCGAAGTCGACCCACGGATGCTGAAGCTGGTGCCCGCCGACCTGGCCTTGAAGCGGATGGTCTTGCCACTCAAGCGTGAGGGGCGCACCCTGACTGTCGCCGTGGCCGATCCGGCCGACCAGGGACTGCTCGAGGACCTGAAGTTCATCACCCGCTACGACCTCTTTCCGGTGCTTGCCGGCGAGCAGACCCTGCGGATGCTCATCGAGAAGCACTACGAGAGCAGCGACGAACAGCTCCAGACCATCCTCAAGGAGATGGAAGGGATCGGCGAGGACGTCGAGGTCGTCTCTGACATCGAAGAAGAAGCCGCCGCCACACAGCAGGCCGCGGTCGACGACGCACCAGTCGTCAAGCTGATCAATGGTATTCTCACCGACGCCGTCAAGCGCGGTGCATCAGATATTCACGTCGAGCCGTTCGAGCACGAGATCCGGATCCGGTATCGTGTTGACGGCGTCCTGCAGGAAGTGATGAAGCCACCGCTCAAAATGAAGGCGGCACTCACGTCCCGCATCAAGATTCTTTCCTCGCTCAACATTGCTGAGCGACGCGTGCCGCAGGACGGCCGCCTCAAGCTCAAGATGGGCACGCGCGTCATCGACTTCCGCGTATCGACGCTGCCGGTACTCTTCGGCGAGAAGATCGTGATGCGTATTCTCGACAAGGGCAACCTGACGCTCGACCTCGCCAAGTTCGGCTTTGAGCCGAAGGCCGAGGCCGACCTGATGAAGGCGATCCTGAATCCGTACGGCATGGTGCTGGTGACCGGACCAACCGGCTCGGGCAAGACCACGACGTTGTATTCCGCGCTGCAGCGGATCAACACCGTCGAAACCAACATCATGACGGCCGAGGATCCGGTTGAGTACAACCTGCCGGGAATCAATCAGTCGCCGATGCGCGCCGAGATCGGACTGACGTTTGCGGCGGCACTGCGCGCCTTCCTGCGCCAGGATCCGAACATCATCATGATCGGCGAAATCCGCGACCTGGAAACGGGCGGCATCGCGATCAAGGCAGCCCTCACCGGCCACCTCGTGCTGTCGACACTACATACCAATGACGCGCCGAGCACCATCGTCCGGATGATCGACATGGGCATCGAAGCGTTCAACGTGGCAAGTGCGGTGAACCTGGTGGTGGCGCAACGTCTGGTGCGACGGATCTGCACCGGCTGCAAGGCGCCAGCGACCTATACCGACGGGGAATTGAAGTCGCTGACGGAAGACATCGAATCGCTGCGCCGCATCCAGTTCTACAAGGGAACCGGCTGCGAAACGTGCGCCGGCACCGGGTACAAGGGGCGCGCGGGCTTGTACGAAGTCATGGCGATGACACCGGCGCTGCGTCGCATGGTGCTCACCGGTGCATCGATTGTGGAATTGCGCGATCAGGCTGTCGTCGATGGCATGCTGACGTTGCGCATGGATGGCATGAAGAAACTTGAGCGCGGAGTCACCACGCTCGAAGAAGTCGTCAAGGAGACCAGCGAATGACACTCAACCTCCGAAGCCTCCTCGAGGAGATGATCTCGAAGGACGCCTCCGATCTGCATCTCACCACCGGCGTGCGGCCCAAACTCCGCGTCGACGGCGAACTGGCCGATGCCGACGTGGATGTGGTGCTGGCGCCGAAGGACACCCTCGCGCTCGCCTACTCGGTGCTGACGGAGGCGCAGAAGAAGCGCTTCGAGCAGGAAGACGAACTCGATTTCTCGTTCGGCATCCAGAACCTGGCGCGCTTCCGCGGCAACGTGTTCAAGCAGCGCGGCTGCATCGCCATGGCGATCCGGATGATTCCGTTCTCGGTGAAGTCGTTCGAGGAACTGAAGCTGCCGCCGATCTGCGCGAAGCTCGCCGAGCGTCCGCGCGGCCTGGTGCTGGTGACCGGCCCGACCGGCTCGGGCAAGTCCACGACGCTGGCCGCCATGATCGACAAGATCAACAAGGAACGCACCGGCCACATCATTACGGTGGAAGATCCGATCGAATTCATTCACCGTCACCAGAACTGCCTCGTCAACCAGCGCGAGGTCGGCACCGACACGCCGTCGTTTGCCTCAGCGCTGAAGTACGCCTTGCGCGAAGATCCGGACGTGATCCTCGTCGGCGAAATGCGCGATCTGGAAACGATCTCTTCCGCGCTCACGATCGCCGAAACGGGCCATCTCGCCCTGGCCACGTTGCACACCAATTCGGCCCCAGAAGCGATCAACCGCATCATCGACGTCTTTCCGAGCAACCAGCAGTCGCAGGTCCGCGCCCAGCTGGCGTTCGTGCTCGAAGGGGTGATCACCCAGACGCTGCTGCCGAAACTGAAGGGGAAGGGGCGGGTCATGGCCGCGGAGATCATGGTGGCCACGCCGGCGATCCGGTCGGTCATCCGTGACGACAAGGTGCACCAGATCTATTCGCTGATGCAGGCCGGCAAGAAGCACGGCATGCAGACGATGAACGATGCGCTGTACCAGGCCTACACCAACCGGCTGGTCGCGAAGGAAGATTGCATGCGGGTCTCGCCCAACCCGGCGGAATTCCTCCGCGCGATTGGTGAGACACCGGTCGAAGAGCAGGTGATTGGGGAAGTCAGGTTGGCCAAGTAGGCGTGCGGTAGGGGCGCAGCATGCAGCGCCCCAACTCAAGGAGAGGTTGAAATGCCAGTTTTCGAATACACCGCCAAGAACGCCACGACCGGCCAGATCCTGAAGGGGAGTCTCGACGCCCCTTCGCGTGACGAGGTCGTCGGGCACCTGCGCAAGAACCGGATGCTCCTCGTGTCGCTGCGCGAGGCGCCGAAGGAAATCAAGTTCACCCTTCCCGGCGCCGGACGGATCAGCACGCGGGATATCGTCATCTTCACGCGCCAGTTCGCCACGATGATCAACTCGGGCCTGCCCCTGGTGCAGTCGCTCAACATCCTCTCGGCACAGACCGAGAGCGCCAAGCTCAAGGATGTCTGCAAGGGTGTCGTGTTCGACGTCGAAGCCGGCAACACGCTGGCCGACTCGCTCGCGAAACATCCGTCGGCCTTTCCGCAGCTGTATGTGAACATGGTCGCGGCCGGCGAAGCGGGCGGTATTCTTGATACCATTCTGCTTCGCCTCGCCACCTTCCTGGAAAAAAACGATCGCCTGATCCGCAAGGTGAAGAGCGCGATGATCTATCCGGCTGTCATCTTCACCGTGGCCTTCGGCGCGGTGGCGGTGCTGTTGATCTTCGTCATTCCCGTGTTCCGCAGCATGTTCGAGTCGGTGCACATGGAATTGCCGCTGCCGACCCGGATCGTGATCGGCTTGTCCGACTTCCTCCGCTCCTACTGGTGGCTGGTCATCGGCGTCCTCGGCGGCGGCACGTTCGCCTTCCGGAAGTTCAACGATACGCCTTCGGGCAAGCGCAAGGTGGACGGTGCACTGCTCGCCATGCCGGTGCTCGGCGACGTGCTCCGCAAGTCGGCCGTGTCGCGCTTCACCCGCACCCTCGGCACACTGGTCTCGTCGGGCGTCTCGATTCTTGATGGCCTCGAAATCACAGCGAAGACTGCCGGTAACACCATCATTCACGATGCCATCATGGAGTCGCGTTCGTCGATCGCCGGCGGTGACACCATTGCCGCGCCCCTTGAGAAGTCCGGCGTCTTCCCGCCCATGGTGATCTCGATGATCGCCGTCGGCGAACAGACCGGTGGCCTCGATGAAATGCTCAGCAAGATTGCCGACTTCTACGACGACGAAGTGGACGTCGCCGTCAGCGGCCTGCTCTCATTGCTCGAGCCAATCATGATCCTGTTCCTCGGCGTCATTGTCGGCGGCATGATCGTGGCGATGTACCTGCCGATCTTCGGGATGTTGCAAACCGTGCAGTAAAGAACGAACGACGAGTTTTCTCGCCCTGAACGAAGTGAGGGGCCTCCAGAATCTCCGATGCACGGAGCCTGAAGGTCCCTCGCTGCGCTCAGGACGTGGCGCTGCATTCGCCGTCCCGACTCCCGACGTATCTTTATGCATGACAACCATCCGCCTTGTCGCGCTGCTCCTCCTCGCCGCCGCGGTCCCTGCCGCTGGGCAGGACAACTACGAAATCCAGGTTTACGGATCGGAGTTGGTGGCGAAAGGCGCCACCATGGTCGAGCTGCACTCCAACTTCACCACACGCGGCTCGCTCGGGCCGTTCGGCAGCTACCACGCGCTGCACGAAACCATCGAGATCACCCACGGCTTCGGCGAGTGGTTCGAGCTCGGCTTCTATCACTTCATGTCGGTGCAGGCCGACGGCGGATTGCAGTACGTGGGCAACCATATCCGGCCGCGCTTCTCTGTGCCCGAACGGTTCAAGCTGCCGGTCGGTCTCTCGCTCTCGCAGGAGATCGGGTACGAGCGGAATGATTTCTCC
>JANYCP010000244.1 GCA_025360265.1 Gemmatimonadota bacterium | reverse complement strand
GCCTGACCGTTCCGCAGAAAATTCGCGTCAGCAAGGTTCTGGTACAGCGCATCCCGCTCCTTCTCGGCCGCCTCGATCTTCTCCGGCAAGCGGCCAAGCTCAGCCTTCTCCTTGACGGAGATCTTTCGCACTTTCTCCTTTTTCGGCGCGGCCTTCACTTGGGGGGTCGGGGCAGCCATCCGTCCGGCATTCACCACCAGCGGCCGCTGACGCAACCAATCAGTATATCCGCCCACATACTCACTGACGATTCCCTTGCCCTCAAACACAAAGGTGCTGGTGACCACATTGTCCAGAAATGCACGGTCATGGCTCACGAGTAGCAACGTGCCGCTGAACTGCAACAACATCGTCTCGAGGAGCTCCAGTGTTTCGATGTCGAGGTCGTTGGTCGGCTCGTCGAGTACGAGCAGGTTGAACGAGCGCGTGAACAGCCGCGCCAGCAGCAGCCGGTTGCGCTCGCCGCCCGACAACACCCGTACGGGAGTGCGCGCCCGTTCCGGCGAGAACAAGAAATCCTGCAGGTAACCCATGACATGCTTTCGCGCGCCACCGATCTCGATGTATTCGGTGTCGGCGATGTTCTCGAGCACGCTCCGCTCGGGATCAAGCTGCTCGCGTAGCTGATCGAAATAGGCGACTTCGAGATTGGTGCCGAGCCGCACGCTGCCGTCGTCGGGGATGAGCTGACCGAGGAGGAGCTTGAGCAGCGTCGTCTTGCCGCTGCCGTTCGGCCCGATCAAACCAATACGCGACCCGCGAATGATCGTGGTGGAAAAATTGTTGACAATTTCGCGTTCGCCAAACGCCAGCGAAACATTCTTCGCCTCGGCAACCAATCGCCCCGATCGCTCGGCTTCATCTGCCCGCAGATTGACTTGTCCGACACGCTCGCGTCGCGCAGCCCGCTCCAGCCGTAGCGACTCGAGTGCGCGCACACGCCCCTCGTTGCGGGTGCGGCGCGCCTGGATACCGGTGCGGATCCAGACCTCTTCAAGTGCAAGCTTCTTGTCGAAGAGCGCCCATTCGCGTTCCTCGTTGGCCAGTGCCGCATCCTTCTTTTCCAGGTACGCGTCGTACCCGGTACCCCAGTCGATCAGGCGCCCGCGATCGAGATCCACGATGCGGGTGGCCACGCGACGAAGAAACGCTCGGTCATGGGTGACAAAGACCAGCGTAATCCCCTTTTCAATCACGAATGATTCCAGCCACTCGACCGCACTGACGTCGAGGTGATTGGTTGGCTCATCGAGGAGAAGCACGTCCGGCTCGCTCACCAGTGCCCGTGCCAGCAGCGTCTGGCGCTTCCGCCCGCCCGAGGCCTTGGCGAACTCGGCATCAGGGTCGAGCGACAGATGTTCCAGTGCCGTCTCGACCCGCGAATGAATCTGCCAAGCGTCGGCGCGGTCGAGTGCCTCGTGCAACCGACCAAGCTCCTTCATCGCGGCGTCAGTGGCCTCGACCTGCACGCGGTGGCTGGCGTCATGGTACTGGGCGAGCAGGCGGCCAGTAGCGCCAAGCCCGGCAGCGACCACGTCGAACAGCGTTCCGGAAACGCCTTCAGGCACTTCCTGGTCGAGCCGGGCAATGGTGATCCCGGTCTGGCGAACGAGCTCGCCAGTCGACGGCGTGAGCGAGCCGTCGAGCAGCTTGAGGACGGTGCTCTTGCCCGCGCCGTTGCGGCCGAGAAGGGATACGCGCTCGCCGCGGTCGACCGTCATGCCGGTACGGTCGAGGAGCGGCGGGCCGCCGAAGGCAAGGGTCGCGTCCTGCAGGGAAAGGAGTGCCATTGGCGAGCATAATAAGGGGGCGCTGCCTTCCGGCTGGCTGGGCCATTAGCCAGGATCGCCGAGTTAGACTTCGGTCAGGGTGCGCGTCGACCGATTCGCACACAGCGTCGTGAAAGTACCTTGCCTGACATGCGTGCCTGGATGGTCACCCGGACCCTGGTTGCCTTCGCAGCGGTTGCCAGCTGCGCGGCAGCGATCGACAGTTCGCCGCCGACGCCGGCGCCGACCCATCGTCGCGTCCTCTTCGTCGGCAACTCGCTGACGTATTACAACGACTTGCCGGCGACAGTGGCAGCGATCGGGCGGGACAACGGCGACACCATCCAGTACACCACGGCGGCTGCGCCGAATCTCGCACTCATCGATCACCTCACCGGTGGCAGTGCGGCACCACAACTCTTGCGCGACAGCAGCTGGGATGTAGTGGTTTTGCAGCAAGGTCCCACCACGACAGCAGTCTGCCGCGACTCGGCGGTGCTCTGGACGGCGATGTTTGCTCCGTTGATTGCCCGAGCCGGTGGCACGAGCATGACGCTGATGACATGGCCAGCGATCTCGCAGGGCGATGTCTGGGAGCCAGCGCACACGACTGCAGTCCTTGCCGCCGCTGGTGTGCATGGCATGTTTGCCGGGGCGGGTGATGCCTGGCACAATGCGCTCCTGGCGCATCCCGGATTGCCACTATATGGAGGCGATGGCTACCACCCATCAGAGATGGGATCACTTCTGGCCGCGCTGGTGGTGTATCAACGGCTGACCGGTCGGGATCCGCGTACACTCTCGCCGCACGCATTCGCGAACGGCATCCGTTGGACACTCGGCACCGACACACTCTCGTGGTTGAAGGCTGCTGCGGCAAGGGCCAACGCTGCAACGTCGGCGACGCCAAGCGCGCCCGATCCGATTCCGCCGCCAGTGCCGCGGCCGGCCGGGGCGACGAGTTGCTGACGATTTACTGACACAACCTTCTTGCGATTGCATGCATCTCACTCGCGTCGTAACTGCGGTGTGTGCCGACCTGCGCGCTTTGTTCAACTTGCGGGCGGATAACACGTTCTTGGTGAAGGTGTCGTATTGGTTGACGAGATAGGAGATAGGAGATAGGACGAGGTGATTGGTCCTATCTCCTATCTGCAATCTCTTCATTACGGGCAGCTAATCACGCCATCCGTCGTCATCGCCACGCCACCGCCAACCTGCACGCTGCATGCCTTGATTGCCGAC
>JANYCP010000219.1 GCA_025360265.1 Gemmatimonadota bacterium | reverse complement strand
TGGGCTCCGGTTGTTGCGTCGACCGTGGGTCGCTTGACGACACCATCATCGGCAATGGAACCAAGCTCGACAACCTGGTACACATCGCCCACAACGTGCACCTGGGCAGCAACTGCCTGGTGATGGCGTGCGCAGGAGTTGCCGGGAGCACGCATGTTGGTGATCGCGTCATTCTTGCTGGGGGCGTCGGCGTGATTGACAATCTTGAGATCGGCGACGATGCCAGGATCGGTGCGCGGTCGCTGCTGATTTCAAACGTTCCGGCGGGTGCGGCCTACAGTGGGCACCCGGCGCGGCCGCACCGCGAATATCTCCGCGGTGTTGCGGCAGTCTACCAGCTCGCGCCCCACAGCAAGACCCTCGAGGCGATCGCGAAGGAGCGTGAGGATGGCTAGGCGGACACTGTCATCGATCGTAGAACTGAGCGGCACCGGCCTGCACACGGGGGCCCGTACCGTCGTCCGGCTGCATCCGGCCGCGCCGGGCTCAGGGATCGTGTTCCAGCGCGAAGACCTGGACGGTAAGCCGCTGATCCCGGCGCGGCTGGGGCAGGTCGAGGCGACTGAGCGACGCACCGGCCTGGCAAACGGCAAGGTAACGATCGATACCGTTGAGCACCTGCTCGCCGCAGCCCACGCGTGGCACGTGGATGACATGCTCGTCAGCATCGATGGACCCGAGCCACCCATTCTCGACGGCTCGTTCCTGCCGTGGTTTGATGCGATCGAGCGTGCCGGATTCGCCGACCACGACGGCGAGCCTGCGGTGCTGCGCGTCGTCGAACCGTTCACCGTTCAGGCTGGTGAGGCGAAGTACATCGTCGCACCGGGTGACGGTTTACAAATCACCGCGACGATCGAGTGGGATCACCCGCTGATCGGACGCCAGTCGGCAAGTTTTCAGATGACGCCGGAATTGTTCCGTCGCGACGTGGCCTCCGCCCGCACGTTCGGGTTCGTGCATGAGGTCGAGAGCCTGCAACAGCGTGGACTGCTCAAGGGGGCGTCACCAGAGATGGCTGTTGTCCTGGACGCCAAGGGCGTCGCATCCGGCACGCTGCGATGGCCTGACGAGTTCGTGCGGCACAAGCTTGGCGACATTCTCGGCGACCTCGCACTGCTCGGTGCGCGGGTGGTGGGCCGGATCATCGCCGAACGACCAAGTCACCAAGGCAACGTCGCACTGGCCCAGGCGTTGGCACGACGCGGTCAACGCACCGATCCAACGCGACTCGATATCAACGGCATCATGAAGGTCCTGCCGCATCGCTTCCCGTTTCTCCTCGTGGATCGTATCGTCGAGGTTGAACCGGGAGTGCGCATTGTCGGGATCAAGAACGTCACGGCGAATGAACCGTTCTTCCCTGGTCATTTTCCTGGCCATCCAATCATGCCCGGCGTATTGATCGTCGAAGCGATGGCACAGGTCGGCGGCATGCTCCTGATGCCGACAGAAGCTGAAGCCCAGTCCAGCGTGGTGTACTTCACCGCGCTTGATGGCGTTCGTTTCCGCAAGCCCGTGCTGCCTGGTGACCAGCTGCGATTCGAGGTGGAAGTCGTGCAGGTGCGCGGCGCGATGTTCCGGACGCGCGGCAAGGCGTTTGTTGATGGTCAGCTGGTATGCGAGGCCGAAATGATGGCGACGGTCCGCCCCCGATGACACAGCGCATCCACGCGTCCGCACTGATTGACCCGTCGGCCACGATCGCCGACGATGTCGAAATCGGCCCCTTTGCCATCATCGGGCCGGTCGTGAGCATTGGTCCTGGGTGCCGCATCGCGGCCCGCGCGACGCTCGAGCAAAACGTCCGTCTCGGCGCCAACGTCCACGTCGGCAATGGTTCGGTCATCGGTGGCCCACCGCAGGATCTCAAGTATGCTGGCGAGGAGACCTGGGTCGAGATTGGCGATGGCACCAGGATTCGTGAGTTCGTGACGATCAATCGTGGCACGTCCGCATCGGGCACGACGTCGATCGGGCGGAACTCATTCATCATGACCTATGTGCACATCGCCCACGATTGTCACATTGGCGAGGGCGTCATCATGGCGAACGGGACGCAGCTCGCCGGTCACGTAACCATCGAGGACTACGCGATTATTTCAGGGCTCGTTGCAGTCCATCAGTTCGGCCGAATTGGCGAGTATGCATTTGTCGGTGGCATGACCCGCTGCAATCAGGACATTCCACCGTTCGTCAAGGCCGTCGGCAACCCCGTGGAGCTGTACGGACTCAACACGATCGGCCTGCAGCGGAACAACTTCCCACCGGCCACCATTGCCGGGCTGAAGCGCGCCTACCGCCTCTGCTTCAACTCCGACCTGAATCTCGGACAGGCCTTGGAGCGGGCGCGCCACGACCTGCCGCAGACACCCGAGATCGAACGGTTCCTCGAGTTCGTTTCGACGTCCCAGCGCGGCGTCCCGGCGTGAACCCACAGGTCCCCGTTGGCGTCGTCGGGGTAGGTGCCCTCGGCCGTCACCACGCGCGCCATCTCGCCGCGATGCATGGTGTGCGCCTTGTCGGCGTGTTCGACGCAGACGCTGCAAGAGCCGCCGAGGTCGCTGCCGAATTCGGGTGCCGCGCCTTCACAAGCTGTACGGAGTTACTCGCTCAGGTCAAAGCGGTGACCGTCGCGGTTCCCACGCCGTTGCATCACGCGGTTGGACTCGAGTGTCTCAACCACGGTGTCTCGGTACTCATGGAGAAGCCGCTGGCGGTGACGCTGGAGGAGGCTGATGACCTGATTGCCGCGGCGACGAGGAATGGCGTCGTACTCGCGGTTGGCCACATCGAACGTTTCAACCGTGCGATGCGGGCAGCCCGGGGCGTGCTGGACTCGCCGGCGTACATCGAGAGCGTGCGCCTTGCTCCCTTTCAATTGCGCGGCGCCGATGTCGCTGTAGTCCTCGACCTGATGATTCACGATCTCGACCTCGCCCTCCACCTGCTCGGTGGCGCACCGGCATTGGACGTTCGCGCCAGCGGCGTGTCTATCGTTTCATCGCATCTCGACATCGCCAACGCTCGCGTGGAGTTCGCGGGTGGCGCCGTCGCATCGGTGGTTTCGTCGCGGGTAGCCCGGGAGCGCGTCCGTCGCGTGCGAATCTTTCAGCCGTCCGGATACATCGCGCTCGACCTGGCGACTGGTGGTGCCACGTTCATGCGGCTGCGAGCCGACTGGCAACCTGGTACGGGCACGTCGCTGGAGGACATTGTCGAAACGGTGACATTGACAGCGCCAGATGCCGACGCACTAGGTCTCGAACTCGCGGCGTTCGTCGCAGCGGTGCGGGGCGATCCTGCCGAAATTGTCACGGCAGCCGAAGGTCGTGCGGCCCTGGCCCTGGCGTTGGATGTCACCAACGCCGTGCAGCGGCTGCCGGTGCCTGCGCTGGGACGTTAGTCGTGCGTATCCTGGTGACGGCGGGGGAGCCTTCGGGCGATCTGCACGGCGCGCGCATCGTGAGCGCACTGCGCCGCGCGTTCCCCGATGCAGAAATCGAGGCTGTCGGCGGGCCGAAAATGGCTGCTGCCGGCGCTCATCTCCGTCGCTCAATCGAGGGACTGTCAGCGATCGGCTTGATCGAGATCCTCACAAAGATTCCTGCCCATTGGCAATTGGAGCGTGAACTGGTGGCGGATTTTCGTCGTCACCGCTACGACCTCGTCATTCCGATCGACTATCCGGGATTTCATGTCCGCGTCGCCCGCGCGGCGAAGGCGAGCGGCATTCCGGTGCTCTGGTACGTCGCGCCGCAATTATGGGGGTGGTGGCCGAAACGTACCATGCGATTCGCCCGAACGATTGATCGACTCGCGGTGATTCTTCCCTTCGAGGCACCGTTCTTCCAACGTGCCGGGATCGCAACCACCTTTGTCGGACATCCGTTGCTCGACAGCGAGCCGTCGCCGTCCCGTACCGAAGCGCGCCAGCAATTGCGGTTGAGCCCGACGGCGCGAACCCTGGCTGTATTCCCCGGTTCGCGACGCCGAGAAATCGGCACGCTCTGGCCGATTATGCGCGATGCCGCGCGAGAGCTTTTGCAGAGCGGCGCATGCGCTGAGGTGCTCATCGCAGGCACCGCGTGGGGGGAGTATCCGGGTGCTGAGGGGTTCCGCATTGTGCGCGATGACTCGAGCATCGTGCTTGCATCTGCCGACGCCGTGATCGCGAAGTCCGGCACGACCACACTGCAGGCGGCGTTAGCCGACGTTCCGATGGTCGTCGCGTATTCGATACACGCCTTTTCGTTTGCGCTCATGCGGCGGCTGCTGACCACGCGCTGGGTTGCATTGCCGAACCTCATTGCCGAGCGAGAGATTGTCCCGGAATTGCTGCAGCAGAAATTGACCAGTGATGCGCTGGTTTCGGCGGTGCGGCCACTGCTCGATCCGGGCTCGGATGAAGTGCGCCAGCAGCGTGACGGCCTGGCGGAAGTGCG
>JANYCP010000172.1 GCA_025360265.1 Gemmatimonadota bacterium | reverse complement strand
ACCGTGGCAGCCCCTGCCACGATCGGACTCTCGCCCCAGACGATCGGATGCCCCTCACCCTCGAGCAACTTGGCAGTGCATCCGAGTCCAATCAGGTGATCGCGCACCCACTCCGCGGCACGCCGACAATCTCCAGCATTGGCCGGCAGCGTACTGATGCTCGGAATCGCGAGGAACTCATTGAGCTCCGCAAGCATCCGCTTCTGTTCACGCTCGGCAATCGAAGTATCCACCGTTCGCACTCCATTGGGGGTGTCGCTCACAGCCCTCACGACTAACGACTCACGACTAACGACTACTTCAACGGCGTCAACGCATTCCGCATCCTCATGAACGCCGCTTGCCCCACCGCCCCGTCCATGATCCGTTTCATCCTGTCGATCGCGGTGGGCAACGACGGATTGCTGCGTGTCCACTGCTCGAAGAGATCAAGATTGGTCCGGTAGAGCCGAACTCCAATCAGGGTGGCGTTGTTGATCGGACGCTCCGCGCCGCCACCGACACTGTAGGTCCGCATCAGCGGTCCAAATCCGGCAGCCAGCGTATCCCGGCTCCAACGCGCCACGACGGCGCGTCCGCTGTCGTTCTGAGGCGCCGGAAGCTTCAGAGCGTAGAGCGAATCAAGTTTTCCGACCAACAGTTCGTAGTAGCGGCCGAGCAGCTGTTCGTCCTGCCACCGGGCAGCAGCGCGCCGCGACAGCGCAGTGTCGTTGCGAGCCAGGAAAAATGACTCGGCCGCGTGATATGCAACCCACTGCGCAAAGCTCTCGTTGAAATCTGTGGCGCCCTTGATCCACACAGTGTTGTGCGCGATCTCGTGAAAGACCGTCGATGCAAGTTCCAGTGTGTCGGCGGTGAGTGCGGTCGAGAGCAACGGATCGTTGAACCAACCGAGCGTTGAAAACGCCGCCGAGGGACGGAGGTTCACGTCGAATCCCTTGGCGGCATACTCGGCGACCGTCTTGTAGGCCTTGCCGAAGTCAAAGAATCCCTTGTACGGAACCTTTCCGGCGACCGGATAGCTCCAAGTCACCGCGCAAATGCAGAATTTCGGCGACGCAGTGAGGACGAGCAGCAACGTATCGCGACCCACATCACTGTAGCTGGTATAGGTCTCGCCGGCCGTCAGTCCGATCTTGGTGGCGTAGGCCCGGACGTCGAGCACGAGCCTGGCCTGCGCCCGCAGGGTCTGCGTCGCCTTGGGATCGGTCGCCAACCGTGAAATCGGGACCCGTTTGGTGAGGATGCGGGTCTCTTCGAGGCCGGCCCGGGAGAGGTAACGCACGTCGTCGGACGCGACATACGCCGTCCCATATCCAAAAATCAGCGCGGCCGCGGCAATCAGGAGGCCCATCTTGAGACGCCTCTTTGGGGGCATTGTGGCGAGCTCCTTGGTGCGTCAGAATCGCCGTAAGCCTAAGCAGGACAACAACTTTTGACAATCTTGGTCGAGGGCGGTACGATTCCCCGGTGACCCGAACAATCCGCCGGTAAAGATGGCGTTCGTCCACCTCCATACCCACAGTGAATTCTCGCTGCTCGACGGTGCCAACCGGCTCCCCGAGCTGGTGAAGCACGTCAAGTCGCTGGGAATGGACTCGCTGGCCGTCACCGATCACGGCAATCTCCACGCCGCCTGGCATTTCTACGAGGAAGCCCGGGCGCAGGGTATTCGGCCCATTCTCGGATTCGAAGCCTACATGGCTTTCGGCTCCCGGGCGGGGAGAGAGCGGCCGCAGTGGGCCCCGAGCAACTATTCGCACCTGGTCCTCCTGGCCCAGAATCAGGCTGGATATCGGAACCTGATCCGTCTCAGTTCGATCGGCTACACCGAGGGATTCTATCGGCGCCCGCGAATCGATCGCGAGGTGCTCGAGGCACATAGCGAAGGAATTGTCTGCCTGGCAGCATGCCTCTCGGGTGAGGTTGCGCTCTGGCTTCGTCAGGAAAAGTACGACAAAGCGCGGGAATCGGCCGCGTGGTTCGCCAAGGTATTCGGCAAGGAGCGATTCTTCCTCGAGGTGCAGCAGCACGGCATTCCTGAAGAGGCGATCGTCACCAAGGGGATGTTCGCACTGGGGAAGGATCTGGGACTCGGTGTCGTCGCGACGAACGACGCGCACTACCTCAAGCGCGAAGATGCCGAGGCGCACGACGTACTGCTCGCCATTGGCACCGGTGCGGACCTCGACGACCCGAAGCGATTCCGGTTCACCGGGAACGAATCGTATGTGAAGAGCGAGAAGGAAATGAAGCAGCTCTTCGCCGATCATCCGGAGACGCTCGAGTTGACGCAGACGATCGCCAACAAGTGCGAATTCGATTTCGAGAAGCGCTACTACCTGCCGCAATTCCCGCGGCCTGCCGAATACGAAACCGACGAAGCGCTCCTCGGCGAAATTGCCGAGCGCGGTGCGATCGCGCGGTATGGCTCGCCGCTGCCGGACCCGGTGCGCACGCGCCTCGACTACGAGTTGTCGGTCATCAATCAGGCGGGGTATGGCGGCTACTTCCTGATCGTCGCCGATTTCATCCAGGCAGCGCGCGATCGCGGTATTCCCGTCGGGCCGGGCCGCGGCTCGGCAGCGGGGTCGCTCGTTGCCTATTCGCTCAGAATCACCGATGTCGATCCGCTCAAGTTCGATCTCCTGTTCGAACGCTTCCTCAATCCGGAACGCGTGTCGATGCCCGACATTGACATCGACTTCTGCTATGAGCGTCGCGGTGAGGTGATCGAGTATGTGCGGCAACGGTATGGCCGCGAATCGGTGGGCCAGATCATCACGTTCGGTACCATGAAGGCCCGCGCCGCGGTCAAGGATGTAGCTCGCGTGCTCAAGGTGCTGCCCGGCGATGCTGACAAGCTGACCAAGCTCATTCCGTCGACACCCGGTTTCGCGATGACGATTCCGGAAGCGCTCAAGAAAGTCCCTGAGTTGAAGGCCGCTGTGCAGGAGAACGAGCTGTTCGGCCGTGTCTTCCAGTTTGCGTCGCGCATCGAAGGACTTTCGCGCCACGCATCAGTGCACGCCGCCGGTATCGTGATTGCACCAGGTCCGCTGTCGGAGTACGTGCCAGTGTGCACGGCTCCAGGAAAGGGTTCCGGCGCCGCCGACGGCGAAGACTCGATCATCTGTCAGTACGACATGGGGTCGCTCGAAAAGGTCGGCATGCTCAAGATGGATTTCCTCGGCCTCAAGACGCTGACGGTGATCCACGACGCCACCGCCATGATCGAAGGGCGTACAGGGGTGCGGCCTGACGTGACGGCGCTGACGCTCGATGATCCTGAAGTGTACGCCATGCTGCGCAAGGGGCGCACCGCGGGAATCTTCCAGTTCGAATCACCGCTGGCGACTGACACGCTCCGCAACATGAAGTGCGATCGCTTCGACGACCTTGTCGCCTCCAACGCGTTGTTGCGCCCGGGCCCGCTCGACACCGGCATGCACCTCGTCTTCGTCAAGCGCAAGCTCGGCCAGGAAGCGGTGACCTACCCGCATCCTTCGCTGAAGGATGTGCTCGAACCCACGTACGGCGTCATCACCTACCAGGAACAGGTGATGCGCATTGCCAACGTCATGGCGGGCTTCTCGCTCGCCGAAGCCGACGTGCTGCGCAAGGCAGTAGGCAAGAAGGATGCGGCGCTGATCAAGAAGGAACTGAAGCGTTTCGTGGATCGCGGCGTCACCCTTGGACATCCGCAGAAACTGATGGACGAGCTGTCGGCACAAATCGAGACGTTCGGACGATACGGCTTCAATAAGTCGCACTCGGTCGCCTACTCTGTGCTGGCGTACCAGACCGCGTGGCTCAAGACCTTTCACCCCGCCGAGTTCATGG
>JANYCP010000169.1 GCA_025360265.1 Gemmatimonadota bacterium | reverse complement strand
CAGCTTCGCGACACTCGTCTCCGGCAACCGCAGCGGCATGCCGGTGCCAAATGTGAACCGATTGAGCCCCACGGTCTCGAGCAGCAGCTCGAGATGATCCTCCGGTGGCCCCCAGATCCAGCAGATATCCCACAGGATGCGTGCAGCCTCCTGCGGTGTTGAGCCAAAGTGCACCTGCTCGATGATTTCGCGATCAGCGTGAGTGATGATGAGTCTGCAATCCCGGTGGCTGCGAATCAGTTGACGAACAGCCCACGGCGGCACGTCACCGGCAGTGTCCCGCGGATGCCGTTGGCGGATGTCCTCCAGCCGTATCGTTAACATCAGCGGGATGTGCCGCGCCGCACACGCCGCGACCAGCGCCTGCATCTCGGTGCCGGCCGGAGCCAGTCCGTAAAACGTGGGATCCGCCCGGACCGCCGGCGCATGGCGAGCAACCGCACCGTCCAGTGCCGCTTCCCACCCCGGCAAGCCAGGATGAATTGCCGGCACCGGCTTCAGGCGCGCATCTCGATCATGGATCTCATAGAGCTCGGCGTTTCCTGCCATCGGATCGCGCCAGTAGACCGCAGCGAGGTGCGACACCCAAGCCTCGGTTGAGCCTGTTCGCAACATCTCCCGAACCACATCGGACGAATCCCATGCGCCGATGTCGCGAAACGGATACGAGCCGACGAATGTGTTGATGTCGACCTGGCTCATGTTCCGAAGCTCCCCGCCGGGAATACGGACTCGGCGTTTCGCCAGCGAACTTGGTCGAGTTGATCGAGCGTGAGGAGTTGTTCAAGCCGACGAAGCTTCGCCCACCCTGTGCACATCGTGATGTCGCACCCCCAGAGGAGGCGGCCTACACCGACCGCCCGAATGCACGCCTCCAGCATCCCGTGGTCAACGCCGCTACCTGAAAGATCCACGTAGATGTTTTCCACCCGGTCGATAGCCTGCAGGGTGTGGAGCCAGTCTCCGCCACCGCCAATGTGCGCCAGGATGAACGGCACCGTGCGGTGGCGTCTGGCCAGCGTCGCAAGCTCGACGGCATCCGACGCCTCCTGGCCCGGCCACTCGGTGCGGCGATGCTGCCAGATGTGATGCAGCACCGGGACACCGTGGGCGCGCGCCGCTTCGCCGATCGGATCGAGAAGAGGATCATCGGCGCGACGGCTCGCCGCGAGCTTGATGCCGATCATTCCGGCGCCCAGGCAACGCGCAATCTCGGCGAGCGCGTGTTCTGTGTAGTTCGGGTTGACGCAGGCGTAACCACTGATCCGGTCTGGGTGCGCGCGCATCAGTCCCAGGAGTGCGTCGTTGCCGCTTCGCACGTCGGTCGGAGACGGGAAGTAGGTAGGCGACCGACGGCCCCATGTGCCGAGAATCGAGGCGACATGGCGTGTGATGCCAATCTGCTCGCCGGCGCGCAGCCGCGACGCATTGCGCTCCGCCCAATCTGCTCTCTGGCCGTCCGCCTGATAGAAATGGGCGTGCACGTCAATCAACACGATGCAAGCACCTCGCCAAGAGTCTTCAGTGCCGAGTCCACGGATTGTTCATCATGTGCCAGCGACACAAAGTTGTACGCAGTGCGCTTGAACAGCAGTCCCCGGCGGGCGCACTCAGCCGCAACGCGCGCTGACCGCGCTTCATCATCATATCGCAGGTAGCACATCTGTGAAATGCCCGCACAGTGGACGCCAGCCATCGCATACTGTTCCGCCAGGCGCGTTAATCCAGTGAACAGCCTGGCGCCAACTGAAGCGAGGTGCGTCAACGCGTTTGTCCTCTTGATTTCTGCGATGGTCGCCCGGGCGGCTGCAAGCGAGACGAACTCGGTGGCGAGTGTGGACGAGATCCATGATTGCTGTACGTGCTGCATCACGTCGGCCCGTCCGCCGACTACGGCGAGCGGATAGCCATTGGCGATCGCCTTGCCGAGGACGATCAGGTCCGGCTCAACCCGCCACAATTCTGTTGCGCCACCGAGCGCTATCCGGAACGCGGTTTTGACTTCATCGATGACAAGCAGCGCTCCAAGTTGCTGCGTCTCGACGCGCACCACCGCGAGCCATTCCGCTGTCGGCGCGGCGTCGATCACCGGTTCGATGACGACGCAGGCCAGTCGGTCGCCTGCTGCCCGGATCGCTTGGCGGGTCCCTACAGGATCATTGAACGGAATAGTCCCGAATACCGATTGGGTGGATTGTGGAATGCCAGGTCCGCTGTTGCACCAGTCGAGCCAGCCGTGATAGCCGCAGCCTAGTACCAGATCGCGTTTGGTTGCGGCGCGTGCGATCCGAACGGCAGCAGCAACCGCCTCGGCGCCCGTCTTGAGAAAGCGAACCTGCTCCATGCGTGGAATGATCACCCGCAATTCTTCGGCGAGCTCAGCTTCATCTTCGGGCGGAAGCGGGCCGACCGTGCCGCGATCGACGGCTGCATGCACGGCCAGGTTCACCGCCGCGTTTCCATAGCCGAGAGCGACTGCGCCGAGGCCCATGATAAAGTCGAGATATTCACGCCCGTTGGCGCCATGAACGATGCATCCGTGCGCTCGCACCATCTGGCGTGGCACATCCGAGGCATCCGGGCCGAAGAGAAGGTCCGGCCGCTTGCTGCCCGTCGACGTTTCGCCGGCGATGCTCATCCGACGAGTTCCAATTCGCCGAAATCGGCGGGGTCGTGACGATCCCCTCGCAAATAGACCCAGCCGGGACCGCCGCTCCAGATCAACTGGCCGGACCGCCGCGTACGTTCTTCGCGCATCTCGTTGACGATCAAGTCGAAGCCGAGCCGTTCGGTACGGCGCATGGCGGCGGCGTGCGGGCAGGGAACGGAGACGGTGAGTCGATATCCTCCACTTGTCGCCTGCCACGCGCCACGAACGGAGGTGGCGTCGCCGGTACCGATCGGTCGGGCGCTGATTGCGCCATTCGGTGTGGGATTGATCAACCAGCCGTGCGATTGCCGATCATGCCCGCGCCAATACACCTGGATGCCGTCTGCGTTGATGTCTTCCGGCTCATTGTCGAGGTTGCTCGGCGGCGTGTCAGGTGACCGCATCACCAGCCCGTCCTTGGCGACATCCACAGCGATGTACAACTCGTCGTCCGACCAATTGACCCAAGCGGTGGCGGAAAAAGCGTCGGGGCCTTCGTATGCTGACTCGCTCCGGAAGTAGTGATGCTCCTCGTCCATTTGGAGTGGTGCGGAGCGATCGAATCCGCGAAGCGAGCCGTCCAACGCTGGCGCAGTGTCGAGCCAGATTGCCTGGCCGGCCGTGATTACCGGTTGGTCGCGCACAAAACTCACCGACGGCAGCGGCTGCGCCTGCACACCACTCAGGATGGTGTCGATTCCGCTCGATGAGATGACGGTCGAGTCCGCCGTGACCCGCACGGTAGTGAGCGTCTCACTTTCCCGCACCTCGATCGTGTTCCCGTCCCATTTCGCATCTGTCACTGCGCCGCTGTGGTCGATCACCGTCACGATGTGTGCTGTATTTCCTTCCCATCGTCGGACGAAGAAGGTGCGGCGTGCGTTCGATCCTGGGAGGCCGGGCGCACTGGCACGCAGCAAGTTGCCGTCACCCATGAACCAGAGCCCAAGAGACGCGTCATCGACGCGAGACGAGACGTGGACGCCGTCGCCAATCCCCGGAGCAAACTGTTCGGCTTCGGTCACAAACTCGCCAGGTATTTCCGCCGGCTGCCACGTTTCGCCTGATGCTTCGGTTGTCGAGCCCACGATATGCCAGGGGAGGTCGAGGCAAACCGGCTGGCTGGAGTCGAGGTAGGTCACGTCAACTGTCCATCGCGGTCCCGACACGACTGCTCGTCTGATGTCATTCCAGGTGCCCGAACACCAAGCCCAGTCTCCATTCACGTCGAACGCCGCACAGCGTGCCCGCTCGCCCGCAGACTGATTGCGATTATTCAATACCGGCGCGTTGTGTGCCATTGTCGATCGGTACCAGAACAAGTCGTGCGATGTGTACGATCCGGTGCCGGGATCAGCAAGCCAGTGCACACCGTTGGCGGCGAGCGTCAGGTGCAGCCGATCCGGGTGACCGTGCCCGCCACCGACGTTGCCGCACTCCAGGGAGACATATGTGGAGTCACGCCGAATAACCGCGAGCCCTTGCTGCTCCATGAGTCGACTGGCGCCTCGCCATGGTTCCGCGGATGCTGGAAGCGAGGAGGCATTGACGAGCAGCGCCCACCAGGAGAGGTCGGCTCGGGTGCGCTCGACCGGCAGCGTCAGCGCGGCCTCATGCAAGTATGCGTCGTAAGTCTGCTCCTTGCGCGGCTTCACGGCGAAGAGCGCCTTGAGCCAAGGCAGGAGTTCCTTCGGTTCGCGGTCATCGAGCATGGCATGGCCCGCTTCCCAGCATTCGATATACGCCGGATGAGAAAGCGAGACGCCGTACCGGGCATCCTTTCGTGCCGGAAAGGTGAGGTCGGGGAGTGCGGTCCATGCCGGCGCCATCAGGGCGTCGCCGAGATGCGAGGCAATGGCATCATCATCAAGAAGCGTGGCGCCAGCGGTTGCAGCCCACTGCAGCCCGACCAGTAATCCGCGCAAGGCGAAGAGATGGTAGTTCTCCCCTTCGAACCACATGCCGTCGGCACCGAAGCCGTCCGCCAGATGTCCGAGCAGGCCGGTGCGTCCTTCGATCGACGAAACGGCAAGCTCCTCATCGCCAAACCAGGTTGCGATCGCGGTGAGCGCCGCGCTATTCCATGTTTGCCGGTTCGACATTCCCTCATTGAACTCGGCGATGATAGTCGCGGCTTCATTGGCAATTGCGTCGATGCGCTCGATGTCTCGTTCGTCGAGCGCATTGACCTCGCGCAGGATGAACGCCGCGGCGAGATAGTCGAGCACCCAGATCGATTCGAGGTAGGTCGAGAAGAAAAGATGAGAGGGGCCGAGGACGTTGTCGCGGTTTGGCAGAGCGAAGTAGAGGTCGTAGTATGCCGCGAGGATGTCGCGGGCGCGTTG
>JANYCP010000095.1 GCA_025360265.1 Gemmatimonadota bacterium | reverse complement strand
ACGTGAACTGGGGCGCTATGTGAAGATCGATTCCGCGACAGAGGCGGTGCTCAAGACGGCGATCGTGAAACTGGGGCTATCGGCGCGGGCGTATCACCGGGTGCTCAAACTGGCGCGCACGTTGGCAGACCTGGAGGGGGCAGAGCAGGTCGGGCCGGCGCATGTGAGCGAGGCGATTCAGTACCGGGTGCTCGATCGGGGGACGCAGTGAGTGGGCGGATCTTGAAGTCACAATTGCTCATGTCCACTCGATCGGCGCAGCTCATCGAGTGCCTCCAGGGCCCGTTCGGCCTCTTCCGCCGCGACCCGCAGTTGAACCGGACCGGTGAAGGTGTTGTACCCAGTAAACGTCCGGCCGAAGGCGAAAAGATCCTGCACACCCTCACCTTCGGCGATGAACCGGATCTCCTCAGTCTCAAGAATGAGCTTCGCCGTGGCGATGTCTGCCCAGTTGCCACTGGCAAACACCGT
This sequence comes from Gemmatimonadota bacterium, assembly GCA_025360265.1. Taxonomy (GTDB): domain Bacteria; phylum Gemmatimonadota; class Gemmatimonadetes; order Gemmatimonadales; family GWC2-71-9; genus Palsa-1233. The sequence continues at coordinate 2,034 of JANYCP010000095.1, read as the reverse complement.
CACGACACCGCTCACTTTGCGTCCGGCAACGCAAACGCCACGTACGTCCCACCCGGCTTCGCGCCATTCTTGCCGCCACCGCACGCGATGACGATGTACTCCCGGCCGTCCACCATATAAATGGACGGCGTGGCACTCCCCGCTGCCGGCAGCGTCGTCTCCCAGATCAACTTTCCGGTGAGTTTGTTGTAGACGTGCAACTTGTTGTCCTGCGACGTCGCGGCGATGATGAACAGGCCATTCTTCGTGACGATGCCGCTGCCGTAATTGTCCGACCCGGTGTTCCTGATTCCCTGGGCGACCAGTTTGGGATACTCGCCGAACGGAATCACCCACTTCGTCTTGCCACTGTTCAAGTCAATCGCGTGCAGCGTCCCCCACGGTGGAGTGAGCGGCGGAAAGGAATCCGGATCCTGCCAGAGCGGAATCCCCGAGCTGCGGTACTTGAGGAAGGTCGGACTGCTCGCCAATGAGTCGGCAACGTCCTTCCCGGTCACCAGGAAATTGACCATGGCGTTGACGGTGCCATTGCCAAGCGACGCGTAGCCCGGCATGCGGCCGGTGCCCTGCCCGATGATCGTCCGGAGCTGTTCAGTCGTGAGCTTCTTGGCGACTCCGAGAAGCGTTGGCGCCATGGCGGATCCCTTCATGTCATCGCCATGGCAAGCCGCGCATGTGTTGGCGTAGAGCGACTTGTCGCTGCGCGGCAAGATGTGCTGCAACCACGGCTGCTCGTTCGAGTTCACATAGAGCAGCGCCGTCGTCGGATCGAACGCCGGCCCGCCCCATTCGCCGCCGCCGTCCGTGCCCGGAAAATGAATATTTCCTTCGAGTGCCGCCGGCTCATAGAAACCGCTCTTGTACTTCTTGAAGAGGTCCAGCGCGGCCGCGTGTGCTTCCGGCGTCCGAGTGGTGAGCATCGATTCGGTCAGGTGCTGGCGGGTGAACGGCAACGGTAGCAGCGGGTAAGGCTGCGTGGCCGCGGTCCGCTCACCATCCAGCTTCGACGTCGGCGCCTTGTACTCGCCCAGCGGAAAGAGCGACTTCCCCGTGAGCCGATCGAGTACGTAGACGTACCCGGTCTTGGTGATCTGGGCGACCGCTTCGACCGGCTTGCCGCGCCGGGTGACCGTGACGAGGGCGGGGCGCGCCGGAAGATCGTAGTCCCACAGGTCGTGCCGAACCGTCTGGAAGTGCCAGATGTACTTCCCGGTCTTCGCGTTGAGCGCAAGCACCGAGTTGGCGAACAGGTTATCGCCAATCCGGTCTCCGCCGTACCAGTCGAATGACGGCGATCCTGTCGCGGCGAAAAGGATGCCATGCTTCTCGTCGATGGTGACGCCCGCCCATGCGTTGGCGCCGCCCGATGTCTTCCATGCGTCCGGTGGCCACGTTTCGTAGCCGAATTCGCCCGGGTGTGGAATGGTGTGAAAGCGCCACGCCTCCTTGCCGGTCATCACGTCGAACGCGCGAATGTCGCCCGGTGCGCCAGGGAGCGCTTCCGCAACAGTGCTACCAATGATGAACAGGCCCTGATATACGACGCCGGGAGTGCTGGCGCTCACGCTTCCGCCGGCTCCGCCCGGCCGGTCGAAGCCGTCGCGCAGGTCGATGCTGCCGCCGGTGCCGAAGGAGGCGATCGGTTGCCCGCTCTTTCGGTCGAGCGCCCACAACTTGCCGCCCACGGTGACGAGGATGCGATCACCGGTGACCACCATGCCGCGATGACGCCCACGGCCGCGGCTCCCGCCGGGCGCGGTGCTCGGGTCCCACTTCCAGAGTTCCTTTCCCGTGGCCGCGTTAAGCGCGAAAATCTTCTGCACCGGCGACTCCGCATACATGATGCCGTCGATGATGATCGGATTGGCCTGCATTTCGGTGCCGCGTCCCTCATCGTGCGTCTCGTAGGTCCACGCGACCTGGAGCTTGGACACGTTGGCAGGCGTGATCTGGTTGAGCGTGGTGTAGTGGGTGTTGTCCGAAGTGCCGCCGTACACCGCCCAGTCGACGTTTCGACCCTGCGCGGTAGCGACG
>JANYCP010000084.1 GCA_025360265.1 Gemmatimonadota bacterium | reverse complement strand
TAGGGTTCGTCGTCGAGTTCGTCACCGCCATCATCTCCCTCGGTCTCACGGACCCCTTGCACCAGCGTCCATAGCAATTCCTTCAAATCGTCGAGTCCTTGACCCGATGCGCTACTGATCGTCACCACCTTGAGCGCATCTGGTACATCAAGCACCGGCAGGTCGTCTTCCGACGGCAGCAGGTCGCGCTTGGTCAGCACCACAACGTGTGGCTTGGCCGCGAGATCCTCGCTGTACAACCTCACTTCATGACGCAACCGTTCGTACACCGCGGCAACATCCTCGCTGTCGAGCGGCACCATGTAGGCGAGCAGGCGGGTGCGCTCCACATGTTGCAAAAACCGGAGCCCGAGACCCTTGCCAGCATGCGCGCCTTCGATGATGCCGGGGATGTCTGCAACGACGAACGTGCGCGACCCACTCAGTCCGGCAACACCGAGGTTGGGCTGCAACGTCGTGAAGGGATAGTCGGCGATTTTCGGAGTGGCGGCACTAATTACCGACAGGAGGGTGCTCTTTCCCGCGTTCGGCTCGCCCACCAATCCCACATCAGCGATCAGTTTCAACGTGAATGTCAGCCGCCGATGGCCACCTTCGCCGCCTTCCTCCCACTCACGCGGTGCCTGATGGGTGGAACTGGTGAACCGGGAATTCCCGCGTCCGCCCTTCCCTCCGCGCGCGACCAGCACCTGATCGCCAGCACGCAGTAACTCGGCGAGACGCTGGCCGGTTGCTTCATCGTCGATGACGGTGCCTGGCGGGACCGGCAGCACCACGTCCTCGGCGCTCGCACCCGTCTTGTTCTTGCCCTTCCCGTGACCACCGCGATTCGCCTTCCATGCACCCTGATACTGATAGTCGAGCAGCGTCGTCAGGTTGGCGACAGCGCGGACATACACCGAGCCACCATCGCCGCCGTCGCCGCCGTCAGGACCGCCTTTGGGTCGATACTTGAATCGCGCGAACGAGGAGGCACCGTCGCCTCCTCCTCCAGCAGTCACTTCTACCACGACGCGATCGACGAAACTCATGTTGCCCCAGTCTGTGCGGATCGTACTCGATTCCACAACACCATCACGTCATCCCAATCGGACGGGGACAACAGCGAGCGTGCGCAGTTCAACGTTGCGGTGATTTCGTCAGTGCTTGCCCCGGCGCGCAACGCACCGAGCAGATGAGAGTGCAATTGACGCGGAGTCCTGAGCACCGCCGTCTGCGCCACAGTGCACAGCTCGCGTGATTTGAGATCGAGGCCCGGCCGCGACAGCGTGCGCCCGTACCCTTCGGTAATCATCCATGCCTCAAGCGCCGGGTGCAGCTGCCGGACATTGGTTCGCAACTTGTCATAGTGATCCCCATAGATGATCCGGCAGGTCACTTCGCCGCGCGCGGTCCACTCGGCGTGGCGATCGTAGTCGAGGTCGTCCGAACGATCGAATGCTTCGTTGGCGATGTCGCTTCGACAGGCACCGGCTGCAACGAGCGCACGCGGCCAACCTACCGTCAACACTGACTGCAGCACCAGTTCATCGATCGCTCGCGACGACACGCCAGTGTGACGCGCCTCGGCGACTCGCGATTCGATGAGCGTGACGTTGCCATCGGCAATCGCCGCAGACAACGCGATCAATGTCTGCGTGGAGTCGTTGAGCGCGGAGAGGGTCACACCCATTGGACGCTACCGTCGACCATCAGGTTCCCGGTCGCGACGCCGCGGGTGTTGAGCACCGGCGGCGTGTGCCACGGGGCGAGCGCGTCAACAGGCCACTCCTGCCCGGCCCCAAAGCGTTGCACCGTTGACTCGATCACCGCGACGAGTGCGAGACACGCCGCAATCATGTCGCCGTTGTGAATCTTGAGCGCGATGCCGAGGCCGAGGCCGGGGAGCGCTGCCGAGTAGACACCCTCTGCACCGATCTTGCTGACGACCCGACCGGGCCAGGCGCGCATCAGTATGGTGTCGAGCCGTTCGGCGCCAGCGATGAGGTACGGTTGGGCGATCATTGCGTCGCGAATCATCGCCAGTGCGGGACCGGTAGTCGTGCCGAACTTGGCATAGGCATGGGCCATGGCCTGCAGCGGCAACGCCACCGCGGCGGCGGTACACCCATCGATGCCCCAATGCAGTTGATTGGCGGAGAGCTCCGTCACCTGCGCAATGGTCTCGGCGACGCGTTGCTGCACCGGATGCGTGCGCGTCTCGTAGCCGGCCACCGGCCATCCGTGCAACCGCGCCAACGCCTGCAACGCGGCGTGGTTACCGGAGCAATTGCTCCAGAGCGGCGTCGCCACGATGTCGTCATGGATCATTGTGTTTGCCAGCGTCGGCCAGATCGAGGGATGACCGCCACAGGCGAGGTCGGCTTCCGCGGCACCGATCGCGGTGAGCCAGCGCGCACCAACTTCGCGGTGCACTGGTTCGGCGTTGTGCGAAGCACACGCCAGCGCCAACATCGGCGCGTCGAGACCAAAGCGCTCGACTCCACCATCCTCGACCAGTGGCAACAGTTGAAATGGCTTGGCGCATGAACGCCAGAATGTGACCATCTCCGGGGTGCCGGCGTGCCCGACCAGTCGGCCATCGGACGAGACCACCGCGACTGACACCTGGTGGGTTGCTTCCGGCATCGCGCCGCGGGTTGAAACCACTCGAAGATCTGGCATTCGGGCGCAAGATACCCGCTAGCTTTGTGGCATGACAGCCA
>JANYCP010000060.1 GCA_025360265.1 Gemmatimonadota bacterium | reverse complement strand
GTTGGTGCGGCGCGATGCCCAGGTGAACTTCGGCTGGACATTGAATTCGCCGGGGCGCGGCATCCCGTTCGACTGGTATTCGGTGCGATGGACCGGAACGCTCACCGTACCGCCCGCGGGCCTGACGCGGTTGGGAATTGAAGGGAACGATGGCTACCGGCTCTATCTCGATGACAGGCTCATCATCGATAACTGGCAGAAACAATCGTACGGATCGCGGCTCGTTCCGGTGCAGCTGATCCCTGGCAGCACACATCGAGTCCGACTCGAATTCTTCGAAAGCACCGGCAATGCCCGGATGAAGCTGGTCTGGAACGCTGGAGTACTTCGGGACTGGGCGCGCAAGATCGACGAGGCCGTGGCGGTGGCGCGCACCAGTGACGTCGCGATCATTGCCGCCGGCTTGGAGGAGGGTGAGTTTCGCGACCGCTCGTCGCTCGCTTTGCCTGGCCATCAGGAGGAATTGATTCGCGCGGTGGCTGCCACCGGAAAGCCCACGATCGTCGTACTCGTTGGCGGCAGCGCGGTGACGATGTCGCGCTGGATCGATTCGGTTGCCGCGATCGTTGACGTGTGGTATCCGGGTGAACAAGGCGGCCAAGCGGTGGCCGACGTCCTCTGGGGGGACTACAATCCGGCGGGACGCCTGCCGATCACCTTTCCGTTGTCCGAAGGGCAGCTGCCGATGGTCTATAATCATCACCCAACCGGTCGCGGTGATGATTACCTCGACTTGAGCGGGCAACCACTCTTTCCGTTCGGCTTCGGCTTGAGCTACACCACGTTTCAGTACGCTGGGCTCTACATCGACAAATCGACTATCGCCCCGACCGAAACCACTCAAATCAAGTTCACGGTGAAGAACACCGGATCGGTTGCCGGCGATGAGGTCGTCCAGTTCTACGTCCGCGACCTTATCGCAAGCACGGCGCGCCCTGTCATGCAATTGGCGGGATTCACCCGGATTCACCTCGGCCCGGGCGAGGCGATTGTCGTCGGATTTCCCGTTGGACCGCAGCAGCTGCAGATGCTCGACAAGGATGGCAAGTGGGTGGTAGAGCCAGGGGCATTTCGCCTGATGGTTGGCAGTTCATCGAAGGACATTCACTTGCGTGGGGAGCTGAACGTCCAATGACAACCCGTCGTGATTTCATTGCAGCCGCCGCAACCGTTGCAGCGACGCGGCTCCCGCGGACCGAGCGCGCCGGGATACCGGACCGGTTGGATCGCCCGCGGCCGACGTCATCACAGTTGGAGTGGCAGCGCGACGAACTCGCCATGTTCCTGCATTTTGGCGTGAACACTTTCAGTGATCGCGAGTGGGGTGACGGCAAGGAAGATGCGGCGAGCTTCAACCCGACGTCGCTCGACGCCCGCCCATGGACCCGTGCGGCGAAGGCCGCCGGTTTCAGGACCGCAATTCTCACCGCGAAGCACCACGATGGCTTTTGTCTTTGGCCAAGTGCCACGACCGAGCATTCGGTCGCGAAGAGTCCATTTCGCGGCGGACACGGCGACGTGGTTCGCGAATTCACCGACGCCTGCAAGGCAGACGGACTCAAGACCGGCCTCTACCTCTCACCATGGGACCGGAACTCGCCCGTGTACGGCGACATTGCGCGATACAATGACATGTATGCGGCACAGCTCACGGAATTGCTCAGCCGGTACGGTGCAATCCATGAGGTCTGGTTCGATGGTGCGAACGGCGAGGGCCCCAATGGCAAGAAGCAGACATACGATTGGCCGCGCGTGCACGCTATCGTTCGGAGGCTGCAGCCAAAGGCGGTGATGTTCTCCGATGCCGGACCGGACGTTCGCTGGATCGGCAACGAAAACGGTTCTGCCGGCGAAACGAATTGGTCGACGGTCGATCCGTCGGTGGTTCAGGCACCCGGTGTCAGTGGACCGGGCGTCACCAAGATGCTCCAGCAAGGCGACCCGAACGGCTCGGTCTGGCAGCCGGGAGAAACCGATGTGTCGATCCGGCCCGGGTGGTTTCATCATGCCGCCGAAGACACCCGGGTGCGATCGGTCGACAACCTCGTGTCGCTCTACTTCTCTTCGGTTGGACGCAACTCGAAGCTGCTGTTGAATGTGCCACCGACTCGACAGGGGCTTCTCCATGATACCGACGCGGAACGACTTGCCGGAATGCGGCGGCGACTCGACACCATGTTCGCCGACGACCTCGTGGCGCACGGCAAGACGACCAAACAGCTCACCGACCGAACCGCAACAATCGAGGTGGAACTGCGCGACCCACCGGTGGTTGGTGTTGTCGACCTGAGCGAACGAATCGAGCATGGTCAGGTAGTGGCGCGATACGTCGTGGAAGGGCATGATGGAAAGGGCTGGCGCACGCTGTCGCGCGGCACGACCATCGGGTACCGCAAACTCGATCGCTTTGCCCCAGCCTCCGTGCAGCGAGTGCGACTCACCATCGAGGATGCGTTGAGCAAGCCGGATGGCGTGCGGATGAGGCTCTACTCGGGCTCGTGACCCGCCTCACCTTTCACCTGATTCTCCACACTCACTGGGATCGTGAGTGGTACCTGCCGCGTGCGGCGTTCCAGGCGCGGCTGGTGCCAACGATCGGCGCAGTTCTCGACCTGCTTGAGCGCGACGCAGACGCGAGGTTCTTGCTCGATGGGCAGACCATTGTCGCGGAAGATGCGCTCGACGTGCAACCCGATTGGATCCGGCGCGTTGCAGAGGCAGTCGCCGACAGCCGCCTGGATGTTGGTCCGTGGTACGTCCTCGCCGACGAGCTGATTCCGAGCGGGGAGTCGATGATTCGGAATCTGCTCCAGGGTTCACGTGATGCCGCGGCACTTGGAGCACGGATGAATGTGCTGTACAGTCCGGATGCATTCGGTCACCCCGCCATTTTGCCGAGCCTCGCGGCAGAGTTCGGGATCGATGCCGCAGTGGTCTGGCGCGGACTCGGCAGGCCAACCGGTACGGATCGGGATCTCTACCGCTGGCGCGGCCCCGATGGCACCGAAATGCTGACATATCACCTGCCTGGGCCCGGGTACGAAATCGGGTATGACCTCATTGCGAATCCACTGGAGCGGTGGCCAGCCATTCGCCATCAGCTCGTCTCGCGGGCCGGATCGTCGCATCTTGCCGTGTTCGTCGGCGCGGATCACCATTCACCTCCTGCGGATGCCGGCGCGCTCCGGGACGCGATCGCTGCGATCGAATCGGGGAACTTCGTTCGGCTGAGTTCGCTCGGCGAATACTTCGACGCGGTTCGCACCGAGGCCGCTGCCGCACCGTCGATTGAAGGCGAATTGCGCTGGTCGTACGGCCACACCTGGACATTGCAGGGAACCCACGCCACGCGAGCACGTCTCAAGCGACGCCATGGCGCGGCGGAGTTGCACCTCAGCCGAATGGTGGAGCCACTCGCTGCCCTTGCAGCCTGGCACAACGGGCTCGACCTGCGCGGCCTGCTGCGCACCACGTGGCGGACGCTCATTCAATGTCAGTTTCACGATACCATTTGCGGATGCAGCGCCGATCTCGTGGCATGCGAGCAGGAGGTGCGTCTCACATCGGTCGCGGCAGCAAGCGTGGAGATCGGGCGAGCCGCGCTGCACGACTTGACGGGCCATGATGCGGATGCAGTGCGTGACGGCGGAGACAAGTTCCCTGCCGCACTGCTGGTCTGGAATCCGGTGCCGCGCCGGCGTTCGGCAATCGTGACCGCGGAAATCACCTGCTTTCGACGCGATATTCTCGTCGGCCCACCTACGGGACGTGCGCCGAGGATTGGGACGGGATACAGACCGTTCAGCCTGGTGTCGAGCGAGGGCAGGAGCATTCCCGTGCAGGTGTTGTCAATCACACCGACGCACGAACGGTGCGACGCGGCACGGCACTATCCGGACCAGGACGACGTCGATCTGGTTCGCATCGCGTTCGACCTGCCGGAAGTCAAAGGCCTGGGGTGCTCGACGTTCACGCCAGGCAGTTCACTTGCACCAGTGAACACCAACCTCACGGTGACTGAGTCGACAATCGAGAACTCATTTCTCTCGATCACTCTTACAAGCAAGGGTGTCGACCTGATCGATCGACGCAACGGCCACCGGTTCGTTGACATGCTCGCACTGATCGACGAGCGTGATGACGGCGACACCTATACGCCGTGGGTTGATAGTCGCCGCGCCAGCGGCACTGTCGCATATGGTGATCCATGGGTCATTGCACACGGGCCATTCGTCGCAGCAATCGAACGCCCGTTCGCCATCGGTTGTGGCCGACGTGGGCACATCACTGGTCGAATGGTTCTCATCGTGCACGCCGACTCGCCGCTCCTGCGCGTCCGCATTGAGCTGGACAATCACGCGATCGATCATCGACTCCGCCTGCGGCTTCCGGTTGGAGTAGGAGCTACCGCCAAAGCGGGGGCACCATTCGGTTTCGAGGATCGCGAGCCAGTTACGTCCGCCGCCGGTGCCTACCCCGCTGAGTCTCCGATCTGCACCGCACCGGCACATCGTTATGTTGCCGCCGGCAATGGCAATCGCGGCGTTGCGTTGCTCTGCCCGGCCCACTTCGAGTACGAGTGGACGGTGCGGCGTGACATCATGCTCACTCTTCTGCGATCCGTTGGCCAGTTGTCGAAGGGAGAACTGCCGACCCGACCAGGCCATGCCGGCTGGCC
>JANYCP010000056.1 GCA_025360265.1 Gemmatimonadota bacterium | reverse complement strand
CTCACCAAGCCGGTGAGCCCGCGACAGGTTCTCTCGGTGGTCACACGATTGCTCGAAGGCGATCGTATTCGCCAACAGCGACTGTCACGCGATTTCGTCGGGCGCTTTCGCGAGCTCGAAGGGCGACGCGGCGAAAAACTCGCCTGGCGCGAGTGGGTCGAGCTTGTCGCCGAGCTGGCTGAATGGGAAGTGAAGCTTGGCCTTGCCGATGAACCGGGCCTGCAGGAAGCATTGCGCACGCTACAATCTGCGATTCGCCGTGACTTCGCAGCGTTCATCGGTGCGAACTATCAGCGGTGGCTCGCCGAAAAGGGAACGGATCGTCCGCCGTTGTCGGTGGACGTGGTATCGGAATTCCTGCGTCCGACGCTCGAAGCGAACGGCAAGGTGATGCTGGTCGTGGTGGATTGCCTGCGTCTCGACCAATGGTCGGTGATTCGTCCGATTGTCGAGCGCACGTTCGATGTGGAAGTCGATCACTATTTCTCGATTCTCCCGACGGCCACGCCCTACAGCCGGAACGCCATTTTCTCCGGGTTGTATCCAGCCGAACTGGTGGCGCGTCATCCGGACTGGTGGAATGAACACGAAGAGTCTTCGCTCAACGCCCACGAAGCGGCCCTGCTGACCGAACAATTGCACGAGCTGACCGGTCGAGATGTGCCGGTTCACTACGAAAAGATTCTCTCTGCGCCTGACGGCGAGGCGATGTTGCGGCGGCTCCCAGCGCACCTCGCTCGTCCCGGCGTGACCGCGCTGGTATTCAACTTCATCGATCAGCTCACCCATGGACGTACCGAGAACGACGCACTGTTCGAAGTGGCGCGCGACACGCCGGCATTACGGGCACTCACCCGCACCTGGTTCGAGCGGTCGGCGCTGCTCGACGCGCTCAAGGAAGCCGAACGGCGCAAGGTCACGGTCATTCTTACCACCGATCACGGCTCCATTCACTGTCACACACCGGCGACGATATATGCCCGACGCGATGCCACCGCAAATCTTCGCTTCAAGTTTGGTGAGGATTTGCGTGTCGATGAGCCCGGGGCGGCACTGGTCGTCGATGATTTGAAGGCGTGGGGCTTGCCACCGCGCACGCCCAATACCCGCATGCTGCTCGCCACTGACGATCGGTTCTTCGTGTATCCCACCAAGCTGCGCGAGTACCAGGCGCGGTATCGCGGCGCGTTCCTCCATGGTGGCGTCGCACCAGAAGAGGTGGTGCTGCCGATCGCGCTGCTGACGCCGAGGCGCAGCTGAGCGACCGCACCACGCGGGCCCGCTTGTTCGGCTTGCTGAAGCCGTACGCTGGCACCTTCGGCGGCGGGATGGCGCTGGCCTTCGTGGCGGCAGTGCTCGATGCCTGTGTCATCGTCATGCTCATTCCGCTGCTCGAGAAGCTCTTCGGTGACGCCGGCGCCCTCGGCGGCGCGGGCGCCCCGTGGTTGGTGACGGCGATTCACCGCTTGCTCGAGCCAATCACCGTGGGACAACCGGACGGCGTGGTGATTGGGCGGCTGGTGCTGCTCTTCCTCGCGGTGGTCTTCTTCAAGAACCTGGCGACGTACGTCTCGGCCTACCTCTCGGTGCTGGTGCAGGAAGGGATGGTCAAGGATCTTCGCGTTCGGCTCTATCACCACCTGCTCCGGCTCGATCTGTCGGTCATGCAGCGCACCCGTGGTGGGCAACTTGCGACGGCACTTGTCGGCGACGCCGACACCGTCAAGAGTATTGCGGCGGCAGTGCTCGCCACGCTTTTCCAGAATGTCGTGCTGGTGCTCGTGACGATCGGCACGCTGCTCGCAATCTCACCGCGACTCACGGTGATGGTGCTAGCGCTCGCCCCGATCCTGATCTTCGCGGTGCAGCACGTGGTGCGCCGGCTCAAGCGCTATACCAGTGCGTTCACGCATGAGCGTGGCGAGTTGAACGCGACCGTGACGGAGCGAATCGCCGCAGTGAAACTGATCCGCGCGTCGGGCGCCGAGACGATTGAAGACGCGAACTTTCGGGCGCAGGCGGAGCGGTATCGCAAGGGCATCGTGCGGACGCAGCGGTTTGCGTTGCTTACCTCGCCAGTGAGTGAAATGTTCGGCGGGGCGGTCGTGGTGCTGACGCTTTGGGCTGCGTCCAACGGCGATGTGTCACACGTGCACATGTCAGGGCCGGTCGCGGTGTCGTTCCTGATCTTCGCGCTGCGCGTCATGTCGCCGCTCAAGGCGATCACGTCGGTGCCAGCCCAGCTGGTACAGGCCGAAGCCAGCGCGGCGCGCATCTTCGCCTTGCTCGACATCCCAGCGACCGATGTTGACGCGCCCGGAGCACGGCCGGCCGTGTTCGAGCACGGGTTGGCGCTGGAGCATGTGGTGTTTGGCTACGACGCCGCGTCGCCCGTGTTACGTGACGTGTCCTTCGCGGTTGCCAAGGGTGAGATGGTGGCCCTCGTCGGACCAAGTGGGGCAGGAAAGACGACACTGCTGGAACTGGTGCCGCGGTTCTATGATCCGCAGGAAGGTCGGGTGTTGCTCGACGGCGTGGCGTTGACGGAGCTTTCACGCTCGTCGCTGCGGCGTCTCATTGCGGTGGTGAGCCAGGACACA
>JANYCP010000188.1 GCA_025360265.1 Gemmatimonadota bacterium | reverse complement strand
AAATACATCGTCGAAAGCGACGCGAGTATCGTGGCGCCGCTGATGTTTGCGATGATCCTGGGGATGTGAGATGACGCCGGGAGAGACGAGAGACGTGAGACGTGAGAGGATTCCTCGCCCTGAGCGCAGCGAGGGGCCCTCAGGATCCGCGTTTCACTATTACTGGAGGTCCCTCGCCTGCGGCTCAGGACGAGGATCATTTCATGCCTCGTCTCTCGTCTCTCTTCTCTCGTCTCTCCTGTTGGCCGCGTGTGCCCGACCCTCCACCACCATCTCCGCCACCGGTACCATCGAGTTCACCGAAACCGATGTTGCGGCGGAGCTGAGCGGCAGGCTCGGGTCGTTGCGCGTCCATGAAGGCGACCGCGTCAAGATTGGTGACACGCTCGCAGTCCTGACAGCATCGGCCATGCCGGCCGACATTGCACGGCAGGAAGCGATGGTCGCCGATGCGCGTGCGCAGTTGCGAAACATCGAGGCCGGCTCACGCACCGAAGAAATCGCCCGGGCCGAGGCCGATGTGCGCCGGGCAGCCGGAGCCCTCAAGCTTGCGCAGGACAATCGCACGCGCATCGAGCCGCTCGCGGCGAAGGGAACGCTGCCGGCGCAACGCGGTGACGAAGCACGTGCAGCCGTACTCGATGCCACCGAACGTCTCACGAGCGCACAACAGACCCTGCACCAGATGCAGGCCGGCGCGCGTCCCGATGAGATCGGCGCCGCACAGGCGCGGGTCCGACAGGCGGAAGCGGCGCTGACGTCGCTGCGGGTGCACGCTGGTGAGCTGACGCTCGTGGCGCCGAGCGCGGGACGGGTGCGAGGCACCTGGTTCGAGCCGGGAGAACTTCTGGCGGCGGGACGTTCGGTGCTGACGCTCGCCGACGACACGAAACCGTGGGTCCGCGTGTATGTCGGGCAACAAGGATTCTCGCAACTCGCAGCGGGCGCCCGGGCGATCGCTCGCCTCGACATTGGCGGTGACGCCATCCCGGGACACGTCGTCGCGATGAGTGACAAGGCAGAATACACGCCGCGTGTAGCGCTCACGGAGAAGGAGCGCGCCGACTTGACGTTCTGGGTCAAGGTTGCGCTCGACGATAGCACCGGCCGCGTAAAGGCCGGGCTCCCAGTCACGGTCAGCTTCGGGGACCGCACGCCGTGAACGATCCCGCGCCCGCGCGGGAACTCGCCATCGAGGCCATCGCGCTGCGCAAGACGTTCGGTACGCTCGTCGCCGTTGAGCACCTCGACCTCACGGTCGCCCGTGGCGAGGTGTTCGGCATTCTCGGACCGAATGGTTCCGGCAAGACAACCACGATCCGCATGCTCTGCGGCCTGATGGCTCCCACAAGTGGCGGCGCAACTGTGGTGGGCTGCGACATCACCACGGATGCGGATACGCTGCGCAACCGAATCGGCTACATGTCGCAGCGGTTCGGCTTGTACGGCGACTTGACCGTGCGCGAGAACTGCCGATTCTACGCCTCGCTCTACGGCCTCCGCGGTGCGGGCCGCGAAGGACGACTTGACGAACTGATGCAGGAACTCGACCTCGGCACGCGCAGCGACCAGCGCGCCGGGACGTTGAGCGGCGGCCTCAAGCAGCGTGTAGCGTTGGCCTGCGCGATCGCCCACCACCCGCAACTGCTCTTTCTCGACGAACCGACCGCTGGTGTCGATCCCGCCGCGCGGCGATCGTTCTGGAAGGTGATCTACGCGCTCGCCGACAAGGGCACGACCATCGTGGTCACAACCCACTATATGGACGAGGCGGCAAAACTCCAGCGGATCGCGTTGCTCACCCGCGGCCATTTGATCGCGCTCGGCACGCCCGACGAAGTCACCCGCCAGTTCGGCCTGCCAACGATCGAGGACGTGTTTGTCGAGCTGCAGCGCCGCGATGAGGGTGCGGCAGTTTGATCACCTGGATTCGTGGCCTCTTGCTATGGCCCATGGTTCGCAAGGAGTTCATCCAGCTCCGCCGTGACCCGGGCACACTCGTGATGATCCTCGGCATTCCGGCCATGCAGCTGCTGCTCTTCGGCTTTGCGGTACGAACCGAAGTGCACCATCTCCCCACAGTGGTACTCGACCAGTCGCGAACGCCGGAGAGTCGCCTGCTGATCGAGACGATCGTGCAGACACAGAACTTCGACATCGTGGGCACGGTGTCGGACCGGGCCGCGATCGAGCACGAGATCACGATCGGCCATGCACGTGCTGCCGTGATCATCTCTCCCGATTTTGCGCGATCACTCAAGCGCGGCGAGACCGCCGACGCGCAGGTCCTCGTGGACGCTGCCAATCCACTGGCCTCGAGTGCCGCCATCAGCGGCGCCGCCCTGGTCACCACGGTGCTGCCCGGAAAGCTGGCTGATCATCCGGTGGATGCCCGAATGCCGATCGATCTGCGCGTGCGCCCGTGGTACAATCCCGGCGGCGAGAGCAGCATGTTCGTCGTGCCGGGACTGGTCGCGGTGATGCTCACGATCACCATGCTGGTCGTGATGAGTGGCGCCATCGTGAAGGAGCGCGAGGTCGGCACGCTCGAGCAGCTGGTCGTCACGCCAATCAGCAAGGCGTCGCTCCTGCTTGGCAAGGTGATCCCGTTCGTCATCATTGCGTACATCCAGATGACCAATGTCCTGGTGCTTGGGTATGTCGTGTTCCACGTCCCAATTCGCGGTTCGCTGCTGTTGCTCTATGCGCTGAGCGGACTCTTCATCCTCGCCGTCCTCGGCATGGGACTTCTGGTCGCAACGTTCGCAAAATCTCAGGCGTCGGCACAACAGCTGGCGTTCGGATTCACGATGCCATCGATTCTTCTGTCGGGCTTCATCTTCCCGCTCGAGGCGATGCCGCGCGTGGCACAATACATCGGCCACATCCTGCCGATCACTTATTATCTCGATATTGTGCGTGGGATCCTGCTGAAGGGGAGCGGCATTGATGTATTGTGGCAGCCGGCGCTTTACCTGGCGGGGTTTTCGATCGTGACGCTGTCGATATCGGTGCGGAGGTTTGCGAAGACGGTGGAGTAGTTACACGGCATGCCGTGTAACTACGGCGTCGAATCCCGCTTTTTCGGTTTAGGCGCCAGCTTTTTCATCGAGTCACCGAGCCGGCTCATTTGTTCCAGCTGTCTCTGGTCAACAACCCGAATCGCCCCAGGGTCGCTCGGTCCGCCCGGTCCGGAGCGCGCGTTGCCGCGCATCGCAGAATCCTTCGGCCACGGAGCTCCCGGCGGAAGTTTCCGCAGATAGTTCAGCAGCCGAACAGCGTCGTTGATCGTCCCCTTGAATTGGTCGATCGACGTCGGCTTGTACACCGGCTTGCTGGTGATCGACTGCGCCTCGAACGTACCCGCCGCCGCGTTCCGCAACGTGATGCGAAGAATCGACGAATCCTTGTCCACCGGTTGCATCCATACCGACACCGACACATCCGCGCTGTCGTATGCCCCGCTCCGCGTCGCGCTGTTGTTGCCTCGACCACCGCGACCCCCACGTTGTGGCGGTGAGGTGTCGATGGCCGCCATGAAGAAGCGGCTGCGGCCGAGCTGTTCCTGCAGGTCGCTGGTAATCCGCGTTTCGAGTCCGCGAGCACCTGTGTCGTTGCCGCGCATCGGGAACGAACTGATCACGATCCGCTTCGGCCCGGCACCTGTCGCAGACGTGGCGGCGGCGGCGCCCGCCGCAAGCCCCGCTCCAACGGCAACGGTTGCCGGTGGCAGCACCGTACCTCGCGATGGGTCAGGCGGCGGAGCCGGGCGGCGCATTTCGCCGAGCCGCTGCTTGATCGCCGAATCGAATGCCGCGATCTGGAGCGCGAGCTGCGCGGTATCGACCTGCGGTGGTGCCTGCGTCTTGGCGTTCGTTTTCGCCTTCGGCTCGAGCTGTGCCAACTCGCTCCGGAACGCTTCGGCGATTCGCAGCGAATCCTGATGCGTGAGCGGGCGGGGTGCGAGCGGCAATCCGCTGTCGGCGTCCGTTCCCAAGCGGGTTGCGCTCGAGTCCGCTGGCGCCGGCTTCAGGTTGTGTCGCTGACTCCAGAGAAATCCACCGGTGATGAGCACGAGCACGCCGACGGTGGCGAACACCAGCGGTAGCGATGACGCTCGCTTCTTGCCATTGGTCTCACCGCTGGTCGAGCGATGGGCGTCCGCTGCAAGGGCGCCGGAAATTCGGTCGAGTTCGAGTAGCACCGCCTGCGCGTCGGGCGGGCGCTCTTCCGGTGACTTGGCGAGCAGGTGTTGCACGAGATCGGAGAACGCCGTCGGAATGTCGCCACTGATCTGATGCAAGGGTTGGGGCACGCGTGTGAGTTGTGCAGTCATCGTCGCCGTCGGTGACGGCGCCGCGAACGGACTCACGCCACTCAACAATTCATAGGCGAGCAATCCGACGGCGTACAGATCGACACGATGATCTGCTTCCGGGTCGGCGGCAAGTTGTTCCGGTGCCATGTACGCTGGCGTTCCGATCGCCATGCCCGATGTCGTGTGCCCTGGCCCGCCCATCGGCAGCGCAGCATTGAGTGCCTTCGCAACACCGAAATCGGTAACGAGCGCGTGCCGTCCGTCCGAGAGAATATTGCCCGGCTTGATGTCGCGATGAATCACGCCGCGCGAGTGCGCGTACGCCAACGCTTCGACCACGTCGTGCAACAGCTTCAGTACTTCGGGCAACTTGAGTGCGCCACTCCGCGCCAGGCGAGTGCGCAATGACTCGCCCGCGATGTAGGGCATGGTGAACCAGAGCAGTTCGTCGTGTTCGCCGGCGTGCAACAACGGCACGATGTACGGATGCGACAGGCGCGCCGCCAATTGCACTTCCTGACGGAAGCGGTTGCGATTAACCCCCGCCGCTAGATCGGGCGGCAGCACCTTGATCACGACTTCGCGACCAAGCGCGTGTTCCTTGGCCACGAACACTCGGCTCATCCCGCCGCCGGTCAGCTCGCGTTCAATCGTGTACGCGTCGCCCAGGGCGCGCTTGAGGTCGTCGACCAGCGTGTCTGCCATCTACTCCGTTACCGAATGAAGGGGCGAATTGTTGTCGCTGCCTAAGTATACGGCGGACCTGCGTCCAAGGATGAGACACCGGCTATCCTGAGATGGATGCGTGGGGGCGGTGGGGCGGCGCGGAGGACACGCTAGTGGGCGATCGTCCCCCGGTAGGGCGTGATACTCCCGCCGGGGCCAACGACCCCGATTGGCGCGGAATTCTGCTCGACGATCTCCACCGCAGCGCGCAAGCCGGCGCCTATCAACGACGCGGCCAAGGTGAACGGATCCGCCTTGTTCAGGTCCACGTCGTAGCCGAAGTCCTTCAGCGCCCCGATCGTCAACCGGCTCATCGGCAGGGTCCCGTCGGCCCATCCGGTCATGAGTTCGCTGTGGAAGACGGATTCGCGCCAATGGCTTCCTCTGGTGCCGGACCCGCCGGTGTTCTCCACCGGAATGCCGGTCGCGAAGTCCGCCGCCCCAAGTGCGGCGTACGCGGCCTGACCGGCGGCGCCGATGTAGCGGGGATCGGCGGCGCTCGGTGCAGCCACCTCGTTCAGTCCCCCCGGACCCCAGATTGTTCCGAAGCCCAGGATGTGCATCATCTCATGAAGCACCACACCATTCAGCGATCCGTTACTCGCCATGTTGTTCATGTCGGCGACATCGAAATTCATCGAGCCGACGACGGGGAGCAGGGTTGCGCTGCGAACCAGACATGGGCCAGCCGAACCAAGGATATTGCCGACGCCGTCAATCGGAGCGACTTGCGCGTAGATGATCACGCCCGGGACGGACTCGTTCATTGCTGGCGCACCAGCGATGCAGTAGTTCGCCGCAATGTTCAGCGCAGTCACAGAGACGCCGTTGAAGCTCTTGAACAGGCCATTGATGCGCACGCGTTGCGCCTCGAACGCTGCCATGACCGACGCCGACGGCAACGTGCCGATCCAGCGAATCTGGACGTAGCCCTCGTCGACTACTGGTGGCGGTGGTGGTGGTGGTGGTGGCGGTGGTGGCGGCGGCGGCGGCGGCGGCGGCGGCGGCGGCGGCGGCGGAACATAGATGACGGCAACCCGAAGTTGCGCCGTGACCGTACCGCTCGCCACCCGCACCACTCCGTTGGGAATCGTACTGACAATGCCGGACGACGCCGTGATCAACCCGGTGCTCGATACGGTGACGCCGGTGGCGAGCGACGTCCAGATGAGGTTCGGCAGCGTCATCGCGTTGTTCTGCGTGTCGAACGCATTCACGGCAACACGCGCCGTGTCACCCGGGTGCAGCGTGATGCTGTCGGGCGTGAACGTGATGCGCTGCAGCGGAGCCGGCGTGATCGTCAGGCGAAGTGTATCCGCACCGCTTCCGGCGGTCGCGATGATCATCGCGTTCCCCGCCGTGACGCCTGCGACGGTGCCATCCGCCTGCACGGTGGCGATGGCTGGCGCCGAGCTGCTGAATGCCGGCGTCACACCGGGGACAGTATTGCCGCGGCGATCCGAGATTGTAGTGGCAGCGATGTGCATGGTCAGGCCCGCCACCATTGTGGCGCTCTCCGGCGCGATCACCAGGTGGGTCGGTGCGCCGACGGCAACGGTCACAAGAATGGAATCGGCGATACCGGTAGTCGCCGTCGCCACAATCCATGCCTGACCAACTCCACTTGCAATGCCAACATTGCCGCTCAACGTCAGCACTGCCGGGGTACGACTGACAACCGTGACACTGGTCGGGTGCGCGATGATCCGACCACCGCGAATTGCTCCGGTGACTTCGACGGTGGTCGTATCACCAGAAATCATCGACAAGGAACCAAGCAGCCGCACGCCGGTCAGAATTTCGGACGTGATCGTCACGGTGCGTGTCACCGAGAGGCTCGGTGTCG
>JANYCP010000370.1 GCA_025360265.1 Gemmatimonadota bacterium | reverse complement strand
GATCCTGCGCAACGGCAATGCGCTTGAACAACTTGCTCGCATCGATACGGCCGTCTTTGACAAGACCGGAACCATCACGGTCGGGCAGCCGCGCCTGCGCGAAGTCCGCGCGTTCGGCAAATATTCTCGCGAGGAAGTGCTGGGCTTTGCCGCGGCGGTCGAACACGCGTCTGGTCACTTGCTGGCGCGCGTGGTGGTCGCGGCGGCGCAGGACGAGGGACTGGCAATCGGAACGGTGACCGAGTCGCGCGAGGAGCCCGGCCGCGGCGTCACGGGATTCGTCAACGGGCACACGGTGCATGTGGGCGGCCGATCGTTTCTGCGTGATCACGTGGTCGTCGGCAGCGAACTCCCTGCCGACACTGACGCCACTCTGCAGGCGTTTGTGGCGGTGGATGGCGTGCCCGCCGGCGTAATCGAGTTTGCCGACGAGTTGCGCCATGACCTGCGAGAAACGCTGGACCGGTTGCGCGCGCTCAGCGTGACGCGCTTGATGCTGCTCTCGGGCGATCATGCGCCGGCGGTGCGCACCATGGCCGAGGCGGCCGGGTTTGGCGAAGCTCGAGGCGACCTGCTTCCCGGTGACAAGGCGGAGACGGTGCGACGCCTGCGCGCCGAAGGGCGTGTTGTCATGATGGTGGGCGATGGCACCAATGACGCTCCCGCCCTCAGTGCGGCCAACGTGGGCGTCGCGCTTTCGGCGCACAGTGGCGGCGTGACGGCAGAAGCGGCTGATGTCGTCGTGCTGCGCGACGCGCTGGGACAGGTGGCGGACGCGGTGGAGATCGCGCGTCACGCGATTCGGATCACGCGCCAGAGCATCTGGATTGGACTCGGATTGAGCGGGTGTGCGATGATCGGGGCGGCATTCGGCGGCATCACGCCGGTGGCCGGCGCACTGTTGCAGGAGGGCATCGATGTCGCGGTGATTCTCAACGCACTCCGAAGCAGCGGCCCCCTATCTTTCCGGCATGGCCACGAGCCCATACCTCACTGATAGCCGATCGCCACGCTACGCCATCCTCTTCGCCACACCCCTGCTGCTGGCGTATGAGGCGCTGGCGTGGGCCCTGTCGCGACCCGACACATCGGGCATTCGCAATGGCGCCGATGTGATGCTCAAATCGCTCTTTGTCCGGATTGGCGGTCATACCGGCTTGCTGGTGTTCGAATTGCTCCTGCTGCTCGTCGCCGCCGTGCTGGTTGGCAGAGACTGGCGGGCGCATCCTGGGCCGCTCCGCTGGCGGGTTTTCCCGTTGATGCTGGTGGAATCCGTGCTCTTCGCAGTGATGATCGGGGTGGTCCTGCGGTACGCGACGGCAGCGGTGCTGCACTTCTTCGCGTTGACCCGGCCGGACGGCATTGGGCTCTCCACCCAATTAATGGTGTCGCTGGGCGCGGGGATCTACGAGGAGCTCTTGTTCCGGGTGATCCTGGTGGGGCTGCTGACGCTGCTGGCCACTCGTGCATTCGGTTGGCAGGCGCGCGGAGCGGGACTCTTCGCGGTGCTGCTCAGTGCGCTGATCTTTTCGGCCTTCCATTACATCGGCGCGCTGGGCGACACGCTGCAGTGGTCGTCATTCGTCTTTCGATTCTTCGCGGGCTTGGTCTTCAGTACGCTGTACGTGTTGCGCGGCTTCGGTATTACCGCGTGGACGCATGCGCTATATGACGTACTCGTTATTGTGGGCTGACTCGGGACCTGGGACTCACGACTTCTTGGTCTTCGCCGCCCAGATCGAATCCAGAACCTTGCGGAACACCTCGATCGGATAGAGCCGATCCATGAGCCCGCCCTCGATGTAAAACGTCGGCGTGCCGCGCGCTCCAGATCGCTCCGAACCCGACGCATCATCCGCCACCATCGCGCGACCGATGCCGGTGGTCAGGCAGCTGGTCATCGCATCCGCCTTGAGTCCGAGTGACCCGATCTTTGACTGGAAGAACGGGGCGGGGTTCTTGAGAGCCGACCAATTTTCCTGATTTGCGTACAGCATATCATGCGCCTGCCAGAATTTTCCTTCCAGTGCGGCGCACGTTGCGAACTCGGCCGCCGCAGCGGCGTTGGCATGGATCTGTGTCAGCGGGAACATGATGTAGATCCACTTCACCTTGCCAGTCGCGATGTATTCCTTTTCAATCGTGGGCCAGATCTCGCTGACGAATCGACCACATACTGGGCACTGAAAATCCGCCATCTCGTAGACTGTCACCGGTGCGTTCGCCGACCCCTTGGTGCGGGCGGTCAATGGCAGGGTCTGGGCGGCAGCCTGACCGCTGGCCGCGATCGGCGTCAGCACCATCCCCAGAGCGACAAGACGGTGCCACTGTTTCACCCGCGAAACGGGTGCGGCGAAACTCATGGGGCCTCCGGTGAGTATCTTTTCATTGTGAATAAAGGTATCGGTACGCTGCTGGCGCTCCAACTCACCGCAGCACTCGCCCTCCCGGCCCAACAGGGAGAGGTCACCAAACTCTTCCCGGCCCAGCCCACCGGTTTCGTCACCGATGTGGCGAAGCTCCTCGACGCGGGACAACGCGCCGCGCTCGAGTCGCGGCTGCAGCGCCTTCAGGATGCGACCGGAGCCGACGTCGCCGTCGTCACGCTGCCCACGATTGGTGACCGGACGCCGGAAGAGGTGGGACTGGCGATTGGACGAACCTGGGGCGTGGGCGGCAAGGCGGCGATTGGCGACAAACGCCGCAACGCCGGCTTGGTCATCCTGCTGGTGCCGCGCGCGGCAGACCACAAAGGGGACATCCGGTTCGACGTCGGCAATGGGCTGGAAGGCAGCCTTACCGATGGTCGGATCGGACAGATCCGCGACGCAATGATCCCGATGCTGTCTCAGGGGCAATACGCCGCAGCGCTCGACCTCGGCACCAGCATGGCTGCCGATGTCATCGCGCGTGACCTTGGCGTCCAGGACACTTCGCTGCTGCGGCCGCGGCCGCGCGCGCCACCGCAGGAGCAGCGCGGCACCGTGAGCCTGTTCAAGGTCGTGTTGTACGGCATCATTTTTCTGATCTGGATCATCTCGATCATCATGCGCAATCGCGGTGGTCGTGGCGGGCGCGGCGGGGGAATCGGTGGTGGCTGGCTGTTGCCTTACATGATCGGGCGATCGTTTGGCGGCGGCGGCGGATTCGGGGGCGGCGGTGGCGGTGGTGGTGGCGGCGGATTTGGTGGCTTCGGTGGTGGCGGCGGGTTTAGCGGTGGTGGATCTGGGGGGAGTTTCTGATGGACAGAAAGCTGCTCGATCAGTCGCTCGATGCGCTCACTACGCGGTTGAAGGGATTGGCGTCCCTCAATCCGTCGGCCGTGCTGTACGGTTCGGCGGCTCGCGGTGACTGGGTTCCGGGGCGATCAGACGTCAACCTGCTCGTGCTGGTTGAGGACACGGCGCCCACCGCGCTGCGTCAGCTCACGCCGGCAGTAACCGCCTGGCACGGTCAGGGATTCGCACCGCCGCTCATCATGGGCCGCGAAGAATGGCAACGATCGGCGGATGTCTTTCCGATCGAGATTACCGATATGCAGCTTTCCCACCAGTTGCTCTGCGGTTCGGATCCAGTGCATGGGATTGTGGTTGACCCTGCCGATCTGCGGGAGGCCGTTGAGAAGGAACTCCGCGGCAAGCTGGTACGTTTGCGGCAGGCATATGTTCGCTTCGGCGACGCCGGAGCGATTCTCGGCGGGTTTGCGGTGGCATCGATCTCGACCTATTTCGCCCTGCTGCGATGCACCGCCGTGCTGTCGCGGAAGGCGACCGGTGTGTCGGCGGCCGAGACTGCGGCCGTCTTCGGTCCGGAGCTTGGCGCCGATGCCGCGATTGCGGTGGAGATTGCCGGCCACCGCGGACAGAAGGAATGGAATTGCTCGCCGGATACCTTCGTTCGGTATCTCGAACTGGTACGGCGAACGGTAGAGCTGGTAGACAACTTTCAACTTGGGAGTCGCTAATGCGTCGGTCCCGTTATTCGCTGGTGTTCCTGGTCGGCCTGGTCGGATTGTCGAACGCCTGCAGCTATAACAAGCTGCAGACGCTCGATGAGCAGATCAATACGGCGCAGAGTCAGATCAAGGTGCAACTGCAGCGGCGCGCCGACCTGATCGGGAACCTTGTTGAAGTGGTGAAGGGCGTGGTCAAGCAGGAAGACACGGTGTTCATCTCGATCGCCAATGCCCGGGCCAAGCTTTCCGGCGCCGCAGCCAGCGGTGACCTCGCGGCAATGGGTGCGGCCAGCGGATCGGTCATGGGGCGGCTGCTGGCGATCCAGGAGAATTATCCGGTGCTGAAGAGCAACGAAAACTTCAAGCAGCTGTCGGATGAAATTGCCGGGACCGAGAACCGGGTCGCGGTATCGCGAACAGACTACAACGCTGCGGTGAAGGAGTTCAACACCAAGATCCGCCAGTTCCCGACGGTCATCACGGCCAAGGTGATTGGTTTGGGCAAGCCGAAGCCGTATTTCGATCTGGTTGATCCGAGCGCGGCGGCGGCGCCGAAGGTGAAGTTCTAGCAGGGGCGCGGCATGTTCGGGCGCGGCGTGCCGCGCCCTTGCCACGGGGCTACGGTGTGGTGGGTTTCGGAAAAAGGTTATCCGGTTTGGCGACTCGTACACCAGCAAGCTCGGGCTGGAGTGCGAGCCGCCATGCTGTTTCCGGCGTCCCCGCCTGGCCAAGTGCGCTCCATAGTGCCTGCGCCTTGGCCGGCATGAACGGCGAAGCCATCACCGACAACCGGAGCAGGCAACGCGCCAGCGCGGCGAGCGCCGCATCGAGTTTCGCTTCGTCGCCGTTCTTCGCCAGCGTCCACGGTGCGGTCGCAACGATGTAACTGTTCGCCTCGCTGACCAGCTGCGAGATTTCCTCAGCGCCACCCTTCAAGTCGATCGTCGCCATCGCCTTCGCATACTCGGCTACGCACTGATCGCCGGAAATATCGAGCGATTCCGCCGCACCAACTGGCACGATGCCGGCGCGATACTTCTCGAGCATCGCGGTAGTGCGTGCGGCGAGATTACCGAGCCCGTTGGCGAGGTCCCCGTCGTATCGCGCGTCGAAGCGTTCAAGCGAGAAGTCGCCGTCGTTCTCGAAGCCAACTTCGCGGAGCAGAAACCAGCGCAACGCGTCGGGGCCATGGCGCTCGATCGCTTCATCAAGTGAAATTGACGTTCCTTCCGACTTGCTGACCTTGGCGCCGCCCCACTGCACATAGCCGTGCGCCCAGACCATACCCGGCAATGGCAATCCTGCGGCCATGAGTATGGCTGGCCAGATACAGCAATGAAACCGGGTAATTCCCTTACCTACGACATGAATGTCGGCTGGCCATGTCGGCGCATCGCCGGGCGTCGAGAACATCGTGGCGGTGAGGTAGTTCATCAGCGCTTCAAACCAGACGTACACGGTCTGATCGGTTGTCCCGGGAAACGCCACGCCAATGGGCAATCGTGAGCGCGA
Source organism: Gemmatimonadota bacterium (assembly GCA_025360265.1). GTDB lineage: Bacteria > Gemmatimonadota > Gemmatimonadetes > Gemmatimonadales > GWC2-71-9 > Palsa-1233. Next base: position 366 of record JANYCP010000370.1, on the reverse strand, counting down.
CACCGAGATGTCGATCAGTCCGGCTTCGAGTACTCGGAGAATTTCATTGCGGCGAATCTCCGGCTCGACGCGGAACGCTCCGCTGTTGATCGCTTCGAGCACCTGGCCGGTCCACGCCGAAAGCCGGAAGAAGGTGTTCCGTTCCTTGGTCGGGACGAGCTCGCGGGACGGGTGTTCGATGCAGCGACCGTTCACGATCTGGCTTTCGGACTTGAACTCCTCGCACCCGACGCAGTACATCCCTTCGTACTCGCCCTGGTACAACGCGTCGGCGTGTCGCGACTGAATCAGCTTAATCAGCTTCGTGACGCCGGCCGCATGGCTCGGCGACGTCGTCCGCATCCAGATGTCGTGCGAACATTCCAG
>JANYCP010000279.1 GCA_025360265.1 Gemmatimonadota bacterium | reverse complement strand
GACCTCAAGGCGGTCGTCGCACTGCCGTTGGATGAGGCCCGCCGTGCATTGCGGAAATTCCCTGGAGTGGGCGAGCCCGGGGCAGAGAAGATCCTCCTTTTTAGTGGCCGACAGCCGCTATTGGCACCCGATTCCAACGGTCTGCGGGTCCTCCGCCGGCTGGGCCTTTCCCCCAATGAAGAGGGGTACTCCGCCGCCTACGCTGCCGCCCGTGAGACTACGTCGGCGCAGCTAGGCGCCGATACTCCCACGATGCAGCGTGCACACCAGCTGTTCCGGCGCCATGGGCAGGAGACCTGCCGGACGACTGCGCCGACATGCGACCGGTGCCCGCTCGCATCGATGTGTCCGCGGATTGGAGTGTCGTCATGACCAAGATGCTGGTGTTCTTCGCCGCGATGATCGGCAGCGCAATCGGCTGGTGGCTGGGCGCGTTTCTCGGCACGATGTCCGCCTTCTTCCTGAGCGTGGTGGGAATGGCTGGCGGCGTGTATTTGGCGCGGTTGGTTGCTGCGGAGTACGGCGTGTGAGCTAGTTTCAAGGCATGTTCCCCCTCGACAACGCCGGTCGCGCCCTTGCGGGGTACCTCACCCGGCCGCGCGCCCGGCCTTTTCGTGTCACGACCTCTCCGCGACAAGCCCTCGCCTCGACGCTGCTTCCGGGGGACGTCCTCCTGGTTGAGGGCGACACTCGCATCTCGGTGGCCATCAAATACCTGACCCAGTCGAGCTGGTCGCATGCCGCGCTCTGCGTGGCGAGCCCGTCAGATCCCGCCGCCCATATTCTCCTCGAGGCCGACGCAAACGCCGGGGTGCGGCTCGTTCCACTTGAAGCCTATGCGGCGCTTCATACCAGGATCTGCCGACCGGTCGGGCTTGTTGATGCCGAGATTGCCCGGGTCATTGCCTTCGCGCTCGAACGTGTTGGCGAGCAGTATGACATGAAGCACGTGTGGGATCTCGCTCGCTACCTTGTCCCTATTCCACCGATACCCACTCGCTGGCGCCGTCGACTCCTCGCCCTCGGCAGCGGTGACCCGACCCGCGCCATCTGCTCGACACTTATCGCCGAGGCATTCCAGAGCGTCGACTACCCGATTCTGCCCGAGGTGATTCTCTCGCGCGATAGCGACCTCGCCGCGCAGCATAGTTATGCCGAGCTTCGGCATATTCAGGATCACCAACTGTACATGCCGCGCGACTTCGATGTCTCGCCGTATTTTGAGATCGTCAAGCCGACCATCGCCAACGGCTTCGATCCGCATCACCGGCACGCACTGGCCGGAACCCCGGAAACCACGGAAGCCTGATGCCAACGACACGACGGGATTTCCTCGCGGCCACGGCCGCCACAATTGCGACGGTACCACACCTGCCGCTTGGCCTGAGCCGCGCTCGCAAGGAATCGGTGCTGCTCTTCCAGGGAGATTCGATCACTGATTGCGGCCGAAACCGCGCGAGCGCTGCAGCGAACAACGTCGGTGCTCTCGGCACCGGGTATCCCTTCCTCCTCACTGGCATGCTGCGGGAACAATTCCCTGCGCGGGATTTTCAGGTGTTCAACCGCGGCGTCAGTGGCAACATTGTCCCCGATCTTTCGGCGCGCTGGCAGGTCGATACCCTGGATCTCAAGCCGGCGGTTCTTTCCATCCTGATCGGCGTCAACGACATCTGGCACACCTTGGGAAAGAGTCCGGCTGCCGAGGTGGTCAGCACGTACGAGACCGGCTACGCCGCGCTGCTAGATCGTACCAAGGCGGCACTTCCCGACACGAAGATTGTGGTGCTGGAGCCGTTCGTACTTCGCGTCGGTGCGGTGACCGATGCCTGGTTTCCTGAGTTCGATCAACTGCGCGCTGCGTGTCGGCGCGTGGCTGATCGGGCGGGGGCGCGATTCATCGGGTTGCACGAGATGTTCCAGAGGCGTGCGGCGAAGAGCAGTCCGGCATACTGGGCCGCCGACGGCGTACACCCGACTGCGGCGGGCCATGAGGCGATTGCGCGGGAGTGGTTGGACAAGGCAGGGGTGTGATCCTTCACGCGGCGTGGCTGACGGCAACACTCCTCGCGGTCGCGTCGCCGCACCACTCCCTGCCAGACAGCACGATCGTTGTCCTGCTCGGCACCGGCACGCCGCGACCCAACGTCGCTGCGTCAGGTCCCGCCACCGCGGTCGTGGTGGGATCTCGCACCTTTCTTTTTGATGCCGGATCTGGCGTAGAACGCCAGCTCAGCGCGGCTCATCTCCCAATCAACGGCGTCACCGCACTCTTTGTCACGCATCTGCACAGCGATCACACGCTCGGCTTGCCGGACCTGATTTTCACCTCGTGGGTGATGGGCAGGAGGAGCGCGCTGGCGGCGTACGGTCCGCACGGATTGCGCGCGATGACCGATCACATTATCGCGGCATGGAGCGAAGACATCGCGATGCGCACCAATGGACTCGAGCACGAGGTGCGCGATGGCTATCGCGTTGCCGTTCACGAAATCGGCGCCGGAATTGTCTATGACAGCGCAGGGGTCCGCATCACGGCAATCCCGGTCTTGCACGGTGACTGGAAGGAAGCGTTCGCCTATCGCATCGACACGCCGGCGCGGAGTATCGTGATCTCTGGCGACACCAGGCCGAGTGCCGCACTCGCCAAGGCAGCGAAAGGCGTCGACATCCTGATTCATGAGGTCTACCCCGAGTCGCGTATCGCGCCCGAGAATCGGCCGGGTGGCGAAGACTGGCCGAATTACCTGCGGGCCTTTCATACCTCCGACGTGGAGTTGGGGCGCTTGGCGGCGAGCGCCGCACCGAAGCTCCTGGTCCTGCACCACATCGTCCGGAGCGGGGCAAGCGACGACGAGATCGTGGCGGGCGTGAGGCGGGGAGGCTTTGTCGGAAAGTTGGTAATTGGTGTAGACCTGCAGCGGTACTAGTGTGTCCGGCACCTCGCATTGTACGTTTCACTCGTGATCCCACTCTATCGCAGTGCCAATCCGGCCCCGGTCCTCTGGAACGTGGTCAAGACGCTGGTGGTTGTCGCCGTGTTCAACGCAGTGGTCGTCTGGGCGATTCCGACGCTCGTGGTGTCCTACCAGCGTGAGAGCGGCGACTTCGATGCGCTCTTCTTTCCACAACAGGTAGTCCCCGGAACGATCGTCCTGGTGCTGGCGTCGCTGATGGTGCTGTCGGCGGCGATGATGCTCGCCATCAAGGGCGGCGGCACGCCACTTTCATTTGATGCGCCGCGCCGGCTGGTTATCCGAGGCCCGTATGGATGGCTGCGAGCGCCAATGGTCACCGGTACGCTGATGCAGGGCGTCGGCATCGGTGTGATGACCGGCTCGATTGTCGTGATTGTCATCTTCTTCGTGATCGCGCTTTGCTGGAACACACTGGTGCGGCCGCATGAGGAAAACCAGCTGCAGCACCTCTTTGGCCGCGAATTCGAGGCCTATCGTCGCAACGTGCGCTGCTGGCTTCCGCTGCGGTGGGCCTGGACGCCTCCCGATGACGCGCCACCCATTTCCCTCGATGATACGGCCGACCCGGCTCGGCAGCGCCGCCGCAAGGGGCGGCGCTAGCGCTACATCTTCTCCGGCACCGGGTGCTCGGCGGGCTTCGGCGCCCAGCTTCCCTTTGTTCCAAAAATCCATGCACTGAACCTGACGAGCAAATTCCTCATGTCGTCCACAATTTCATAGAACGTCGGGATCACCAGCAGGGTCAGCACGGTTGACGTGATCACCCCACCGATGACGGCGCGACCGAGCGGCGCATTGAAGTCACCGCCTTCACCCGCCCCAATTGCCACCGGCAGCATTCCGGCGATCAGCGCAAAGGTCGTCATCAGAATCGGGCGCAAGCGAATACGGCCAGCCTCGATGAGCGCCTCGCGCAACGGCACACCGCGCTCTTCTCTCGCCCACTTGGCAAAGTCAATCAGCAGGATCGAATTTTTTGCCACAATTCCCATCAGCAACATCACGCCCATGAGGGACATGATGTTGAGTGTGTCGTGCGTCGCGATCAGCGCCAGCACGACGCCGATCAACGACAGCGGTAACGACACGAGGATCGCAATCGGATCGAGAAAGGATCCGAACTGCACCACGAAGATCAGGTACATCAACAGCACGGCGATACCGAGTGCGGTCCCGATGCTGCTGAATGTTTCGTTTTGCTGCTGGTTCCAACCGCCTTCGGTCATGCCGTATCCCGGAGGAAACGTGATCGCATTGATTCGGCGCTTCATCGAGTCGGTCACTTCGCTAAGCGCTCTTCCTTCGGTGTTTGCTTCGAGCGTCACCACACGTGACCGATCGAGATGATCGATCTGCGCCGGAGCTACGTCGCTATGAATGTGCGCGATCTGGCCGAGCGGCACGATGTGCGGGCGACCGTCATTGCCGATGACCGTGAGCGGCAACTGCGCGAGATCGGCCGGACGGGTGCGCGTCTCGGGCGAAAGGCGAATACGCACATCACGCGTCTTCCCCGATGGGTCGACCCAGTCGCCCGCCTTGATCCCGGCGAATGCCGCGCGCATCGCCTGCCCGACCTGACCCACCGACAATCCCATGCTGCCCGCCAGGCCGCGATCGATATCGACCGTAAGTTCCTCTCGCGGGCCGCGGGCCGAAAGCGATACGTCGACGGCACCCGGAACGGTGCGCGCCGCCGCCAGCACCTGCTCCGAAAGCTGCGACAGGATCGTCGCATCGGGGCCACGGAGCTGCAACTGCAGTTCCTTGAACGCGCCACCGAAACCACCGGTGAAGACCGATACGTTCACACCGGCGACTTGATGGAACTCGCGGCGCAGTATCCCACCAAGCTGCGCCTCGGAGAGGGCGCGCTTGCTCTTCGGCGTGAGCTTGAAGTAGATGTACGACTGGTCCACCCCAGGCGTCCGGAGTGGCAGCGGCGTCCCTGCCGTAACGTATGCGTATTCGACCTCTGGATGCTTGCGTGCAATCGCGACGATCGCTTCGGTCCGCTCCACGGTGTACGCGAGATTCGCGCTCGGCGGCGCCTCGACGATCACTTCGAGTTCACCGCGATCGGTAAGCGGCACGAACCCGGCGCCGCCGAAGGCGTACTGCAGCCACATTGCGGCGCCAAAACTCAAGAACGCGAGCCCGACCATGGACCACCGATGGTCGAGCGCCCAGGCGACAACCCGGCCGTAGCTATCGGTAAACCGGTCGAACCATGCATTGAAGCGATCGAGTTTCTTGGTGATCCACGACTTCTGGTTCTCGGTACGATGCGGATCTGGCCAGTACGCCGAAAGCATCGGATCGAGCGAGAACGATACGAACAGCGACACAAGTACGGCGCCAGCAATCGAGAGCGCAAACGGCTTGAGCCACTGGCCGGATTGTCCCGTCACAAACGCGATCGGCACGAACACGGCGATGATCGAGAACGTCGTCGCCGCGACGGCGAGGCCGATTTGCGCGGTGCCCTTCTGCGCTGCCTCGCAGTGCCCCATACCGAGCTCGACGTGTCGTACGATATTCTCTCGTACCACAATCGCATCGTCGATCAGCACGCCAATGGCGAGTGACAAGCCCAGGAGTGTCATGGTGTTCAACGTGAAGCCGAACGCCCACACACCGATGAATCCCGCTAGCACCGACACCGGCAGGGCGAGACCGGTGATGACCGTGGATCGCCATGAATTGAGGAAGAGGAAGACCACGATGATGGTGAGTGCCGCACCCAGCATCAGGGTACCCTGTACGTGATCGACTGCGGCGGTGACGCGTACGCCGGCGTCGCGCACAATGGCGAGCTTGGCATCACCCGGCAGCGTCTTCTGCAACGCGGCGACCTGGGCGCGCAGCTTGTCCACGACCTGCGTGGTGGAATACGCCTTCGCCTTCAGGACGTCGATACCGACGGCGGCCTTGCCGTTGTAGGTCGCCGCAGTCCGTGGCTCTTCGGTTCCTTCAGACACGTCGGCCACATCACCGAGACGCACCAGTGTGCCGCCGCGCTGGGTGACCACCAGCGCGCGAAATGCGGCCGCATCAGCCAGGCGCCCCTTGAGCCGGATCGCCCGCTCGTTCTGTTCACCGTTGAGCCTGCCAACTGGCGCCGCGAGGTTCTGGCTCCCGACCGCGCGCACCACATCGTCGATTCCCACCCCAGCACTCTGCATCGCCGCCGGACGCAGTTGCACGGTGAGTTCAGGATACGAACCACCGACCACCGTGGCCTGCGCGACACCGGCAACTGAGCGCAGCGCACCAACAATGGTTGGATCGGCAAGGGTGGTGAGCGTGTGGGCGTCGAGCGTTGGCGAAGACAGCGTCAGCGAGAGGATCGGCTGCGCGCCCCAGTCGAAGCGCGTGATGATCGGCTCTTCGATCTCCGTCGGCAGCTTGCCGCGAATCGTTGAAATCGCGTCGCGTACATCCTGCGACGCTTCCGACACCGGCTTGGTGTACTTGAACGTGATGGTGAATTGCGCCAGCCCGTCGACGCTGTTCGACGTGGTCAGGCCGCGATCGAGACCAGAAAGCCCGAAGATCGCCTCCTCGATCGGTTCCACCACTTCGCGCTCGACCACATCAGGCGAGGCACCGGGGTACGGTATCTGCACCATCACCACGGGTTGATCGAGATCGGGAAACTCGTCGACCTGCAGGTTCATCAGTGCGGCAAGACCAAAAGCAACGATCGCGAGCATCACGGTAATTGTGATGATCGGACGCCGAATCGCGAAGTCAGAAATCCACATCGTGTGGCTCCTCGTGCCTCAGTGGTCGGCGTGCGCGGGGCGAACCACCGCGCCAACCGGGGTCCCCAGTGCGCCGCCAATCAATACGCTGTCACCCACCTGCAATCCCTTGGTGATTTCAACCCGCTCGGCGACATCATCCCGCACCCCGATCGTGACGGGCACCGACTCAACCGTTCCGTTCTTGACGCGCTTGACCGACACTACTGCCGCTTTCGTGTCGAGCGCCGCGATCGGAACGGTCAATGCCCGCGCACTCGTCACTGCAACGCGCCCCTCGGCGAACGCTCCCGCGACAATGGCGCGATCTCCATTTGGTACCGTCACGTACAGCCTGACTTGGCGGGTAGTGGCGTCCACGGTCGGATTGATGCGGGCGACCCTGCCGGTGAACCGTCGGCCGGCAAATCCGGTCACGTTGAATTCCACCTTGGCTCCCGGCTTGACCGTGGTGAGCTGGTCGGCGGGTACTGACGCTTCGAGTTGCAGTACCGTTGGATCAACAAGCGTCAGGATCGGTGCGCCCATCTGCAGCACATCGCCGGCATTCGCGGGGCGGTCACTGACCACGCCGCCAAATGGTGCCCTCACCGATGCATTGGCCAGCATCTTCTCCGCACCGGTCACGCGGCTTTGCGCGTCGGCAAGCATGGCATCGCTCGCGACGGACTGGTTGTGCGCGTTCTCCAGGTCGCGATCCGCGATCGCCCCAGCAGTGTGCAGCGTTTGCGAGCGCTCATAGTTTCGCTTCGCCACGTCGGCGGCGAGTTTCGCGCTCACCAGTTGCGAGCGCGCTGAACGCGCGGCATCGCCAAGCGCCAGCGTGTCGATCAGCGCCACGAGTTGTCCCGCGGAGACCGACGCCCCGGCATCGACATACACCGCGAGCACCGCGCCACCGACCTGCGCACGAATCTGTGCGGCGTGCTCCGGTTCCAGCGTGCCGGAGAGCGATGGACCGCGTTCCACCGTCGCCGAATCGGCGACCGTGATGTTTTCGTTGGCGATGTTGATCGGCGGCAGTGCGGCCTCCGCCACCGGCTTCTTGCCATCACACGCGGCGAGTAACGCGGCCGCACAGATCAAGGTCTGGATCGAACGATGCGAGTTTGTCATGGTTCACTCGGTTCCTGGTGCACCAGTCGATGCGCTGGGCATCTAACCGGACACGCCAAAGGGAAGATCGCGAAGCAATGCGACGCGGATTCGCGCCATCTGAAAATCCCGCGCAGCCTGTGCGCGGTTGGCTTGTGCCTGTCCCAACTGAAGCCGCGCCTCGCCAACTTCAGTGAGCGTCGACAGGCCGTTGCGATAGCGGAGCTCGGCGATCGAATACGCGCGCGCCGCCTGCGCCACCGTGCCCTGGACCGCCAGCCACACCGACTGTGCCGACGCCAGCAACAACGTCACGTCCTGCACCTCTCGCTGCGCTTGCTGTTGCGCCTGCTTGAGTCGGAACGCCGACGCGTCGCGTGTCGCTTCCGCCGCGAGGACTCCGGCGCGATTTCGCCCACCGGTAAGAATCGGCACGTCGAGGCGTACCCCAACGGTCCAGTCGGTGAGGAACTTGTCGAAGGAGAAGATCTGCGACGGATAATCGATTTCGGCAAATGCGCTCGACACCGACAATGTCGGCAGGCGCGTCGCCTTCGCTGCACTCACTTGCCCGTCACTCGCGCGAAGCGATGCGCTGGCTTCACGGACCGGAGCCCGCTCGGCAACTGTGGTATCGGAGATGCCCGCAAATTGTGGCGCGAGCGGTGCCGGCACCGATGTCGCCGTGTCGCCGAGTGGCGTGACCAGCACGAGCGGTGCGCCGTTGGGCAGGTCGAGCAATTGACGCAACCGGAGCACCGCTTGATCGCGCTGGGCACGCCGCTGGATCACGACCGGGTTCTGATTGTCGCGCGCCACCGACGCGCGCAGTTGATCGAATTCGGCGGCGTTGCCAACCTGCCGCTCCAGTCGTGTTTGCTCAAAGGTGCGCTGCGCCTGGGCCAGCGTTGAATCGGCGATCTCGAGCAACCGTTGACCAAGTTGCACGTCAAGGTACGCCTGGGCCACGTCAAGCTTCGCCTGGGCGCGTTGTGCGTCGAGTTCAACTGCCGCGCGCTCCTCACCGGCACGAGCAGTGGACATGAGGCCGCCCATTTTTGGATCGAACAACGACTGCGACGCTGCGAGACCAAGCGTCCAGTTGTTCTTCCGGCCGAACGGCAGGCTCGAAAAATCGAGTGACGATCCGTTGGCGGCACAATCGAGCCCGCGCTCGAGCGAGTCGATGCGCGCGGCGATCGGAAGTCCGGGTAGCGGTGCGTAGTGCCCGCAATTCACCGGCTTCGCAAATGAGTCGCTGCTGGTGCTCGACGCAAACCCGGAAAACTGCGATGCCAGCGTGCGCGTGTATGAGGCGCTGCCACTCAGTTGCGGCAATCCGGATGATCGTGTTCGCAGCCAATCGGCATGCGCACCAGCGACGCCAGTGCGTGCGAGACCTACGGTTGGACTCGCGTTCTCGATTCGGGCCAGTGCATCGGCTAGCGAGAGCCTGACTGGTTGCTGCTGCGCGTTGCCGCGCAGCGCGACAACAAGCGCCAACGCCACCGTAAATGCAATTCGTTTCATGCCAACTCCTTCGCGGCGAGGCCGCGAAGCACCAGGTCGACAAACAACCCAATCGATTGTTCGGGGGAATACGGATGCGCAGCCGGCATCACGTCACGGGTCATCGCGTCCATGAAGATCGCGTTGATCAGCATGATGGCGGCCGCGTCGATCGCACCGTCGGGCGCGATCATATCCCGCTCGCCAGCGAGCGTCAGGTATCGGATCAGGTCGGCAACCGCCACCGCGCCGCCGCCGCACGCCTGCGGCGCCAATCCCGGGCGCTCTTCGGACTCGGCGAGACAACTGCGAATGATGCCGCGCATGGCGGTGATGGACCGGTGCTGCGCCTGAGCCCAGAAGACCAACTCCGAGGTCAGGTTTGACGGCGTTTCGGGGAGAGAAACGACCAGATGCTCGAAGGCTGCCTGCCCAATAGCCTCGAGCAGCAATGCTTCTTTCGATCCGAACTGGCGAAAGAGCGTAACTTCATTGACACCAGCAGCTTCCGCGATGCGGCGGGTGGTGGTGCCACGCCACCCGTGCTCAGAATAGAGTCGAGCGGTTACGTCGAGAAGCGAATCACGAGTAGCCATGGGGGGCCAAGATTAGGGCCCACCCATGACAAATGCAAGTGTTTGCTTACATACCTTTTACAGCGTCTTCACTCGCTTGGCGGAAAATGGCCGTTCCGGGGGATCGAAGGCATGATCTGCCGCCCATGTCCGCGTGGTCCCGGTGAGTGCGTCGCTGGATACCTCGAAGGTGTAACCGGAGATCATCTTCACCCGCTGTTCCTCATCGTTCATCCGGACCGTCCGCTCCACAGGCTCCGATTGGAGCGTCACCTTGTTCCCCGACCGGACGCCGCTGAGGCGAATCGGTGGCGGTGCAGTCCCGCCTTCCGGTGCTACCACCTGCCAGGTTCCGTACACAGAATCGCCCTTGAGAGTCAGCGTCATGGTGGCTTCCCGCTTCCCCATCGAGGTTTCGACGCCGTTTTCGCTGCGAATACCAATGTCAAATTCTGTCCGCCAGATCCCTGCCACGTCGCCCTGGGCCGAGGCTGTCCGGCCGGCCGTGGCGAGGAGGGCCAAAGTGAGCACCGCCGCACGTTTCGTCATCTACTGCTCCACTGAGTCGGTGAGTGAGTACCTGCCATTCGTTGTGATGCGCGACCCGGGGCCACCGTCGCCTCGGAAAATTGGCGTCCTGCCGCCTCCGCCAGTAGCTTCATCCGGTCTCCCACACACCCGTTTCAGGAGGTTCTGAATGCGCATTCGTTCGCTGCCCCTGTTCGCGTTAGCCGCCCCCTTTGTCGTGGCCGCCTGTTCACCGCCGGCCGCCGGTCCGACCACCGGTACCCCGGCCGACGAAGCACAGATCCGGACGCTCGCCACCGCGTACTCCACCGGATTCTCTGCTGGCGACTCAAAGGTGATCGCCGCAGTCATGGCGGATGACTACCAGGATGTCCAGCCGGATGGCTCGCACCCCAAGAGCGCCAAGGAGGCCATCGCGTTGATCGACAAGCAGATGGCGGCGATGCCAAAGGACACGAAGATGGCGATGTCTGCGACGACGGAGTACGTGCGCTTCCTCAGCGACAAAGCGGCGGTCACCGGCGGTACGTACACGATGGCCGGCGGCATGCCGGGCATGCCCACCAAGGGCTCGTGGATGGGTGTCGCGGTGAAGCAGGATTCGACGTGGAAGATGGTATCGTCGCTTGGTGCGGACGACACCACGCCGATGTATGAAGCGGCCATGAAGGCGATGCCAAAGCCAAAGGGAAAGTAACCAGCAACTTGTCGTGGCAACGCCTGCATCAAACGTGGAAATCACCCGCCCTGCTTGGTCGAACGATGGACATGCTCGTCTTCGGCCACGCAGGGTCGCGGGTGCTGGCGTTCCCCACCTCGCGCGGCAGCTATCACGAGTGGGAAGATCGGAAGATGCCGGAAGTTCTCGGCGAACAACTTCGCGCTGGCACCCTACAACTCTTCCTGATCGCGAGCGCTGACGAAGCCAGCTGGTACGACGATGCATTGCCAATGCATGAGCGCGCCGAGTGGCAGGCCCGCTATGACACCTTCCTGATCGACGAAGTGTTGCCGCGCACCGTGGCACTCAATGACGACCCATTCCTGATGACCGTCGGCGCGTCGTTCGGCGGCTATCACGCGCTCTGCTTTGCGATGCGACATCCACACCTCGTACAGCGAGTGTTGTCGATGAGCGGCCTGCCCGACATCAAGCGACTCACGGCCGGGTGGTCGGACGACGCGGTGTATTTCCAGAATCCCGCCGATTTCATGCGACATGAACACGACGAGAAACGTCTCGCCGCGTTCCGCGCGATGGACATTATTCTCGCCGTGGGCCAGGACGACCCGCTCGCTCC
>JANYCP010000266.1 GCA_025360265.1 Gemmatimonadota bacterium | reverse complement strand
GCTCTCCTGGCAGCGCTGACGTGCCTCGCTGCACGCGCACCAATCGCCGCGCAGACCTTTCCCACCAGCGATCCGGTGATCAAGCGGATGTACGCACTGGGGATGGACTCGACCGATCTGTATCGGCAGGCGCATGTCCTGTTCGATTCGCTCGGTCCACGTCTCATGGGTACGCCGAACATCAAGCGCGCCCAGGACTGGCTCGCGGCGACGTACAAGTCGTGGGGCATTGACGCCAAGGAAGAGAAGTACGGCACCTGGCGCGGCTGGGAGCGCGGTCATTCGCACATCGATCTCGTATCGCCGCGGTTGAGGACCTTGTCGGGGCAAATGGTTGGCTACTCTCCCGGCACCAAGGGAAAGGACGTCACTCTTTCAACGGTCATTCTGCCGCGATTCAAGGACAGCTCGGAATTCGTGACGTGGTTGCCGCAGGCGAAAGGAAAATTGGTGTTGACCTCGGCCCCCAAGGCAAGCTGCCGGCCGCAAGATCAGTGGATGGCACTCGGCACACCGGAATCGGTGAAGCGCATTGACTCGATTTCAGATGCCGTTGCAGCAGACTGGCGCGCCCGCATCACTGCGACCGGCTATTCCATGGCGCTCGGTGGCGGATCACTGGGCGTGCGGCTCGAGGACGGCGGCGCGGGCGGCATTATCACCTCGCGTCCGAAGCTGGCGCTGGGTACTCCCGGTGGTGGTCGTGGCGGAGCCGGGGGCGGACGGGGTGGTGCAGCTGGCGGGCGTGGAGCCGCCACGCCGAACATTACCGTGAATATCAATCCGGTGACCGGTGCGGCAACAGTCGATTCAACTTCGTTCGCCGCTGCAATGGCGGCCGCCTCTGGACGCGGTCGCGGCGGTTCACTCGGCGGCTACGGCGCGATGGAAGTGTTCGAGACGTACAACGTCAAGACTCCGGCCATTGCGCTCGACTGTGAAGACTACGGCCTCGTCTACCGCCTCACCGAGGCAGGTGACGCTCCCAAGATCAAGCTCAACCTCGAAGGAAAGCTCCTCGGCGAACAACCAGTCTTCAACGTCGTTGCAATGATCAAGGGGGGCGAGAAGCCGGATGAATATGTCGTGCTCTCGTCGCACTTCGATTCCTGGGACGGTTCAAGCGGCGCGACGGACAATGGCACCGGTACACTGACGATGCTCGAAGCGATGCGCATCATCCGGAAGGCGTATCCGAACCCGAAGCGCACCATTATCGCCGGCCATTGGAGTGGTGAGGAAGAGGGCGAAGTCGGCTCCAAGGCGTTCACCGAGGATCATCCGGAAGTGATCAAGGGATTGCAGGACGTGTTCAACCAGGATAACGGCACCGGCCGGATCGGTGGCGTCGGCGGCGGCGGAATGGTTCACGCACCGGAACACATTTCGCTCTGGATGAGCAAACTTCCGATGGAATGGAAAGCCATGCTCCGCGCTCCGAGCGCCGGCGGACCTGCCGGCGGCGGCAGCGATGATTTCTCGTTCACGTGCTATGGCGTCCCGACTGCTGGCCTCGGTGCTTCCAACTGGGATTACGGCACACTCACCTGGCACACCGAGCGCGACACGTATGACAAGGTCGTGTTCGACGACTTGAAGTTCAATGCGACACTGACGGCGATGCTTGCCTACCAGGCATCAGAAGATCCGACAATGATCCCCCGGGACAAGGTGGATCTGTCGGCAGCCGCCGGTGCAGCTGGTGCGGGCGGACGTGGCGGTGCGGCTCGCACCTGGCCGGCATGCCAGAAGGCGCCGCGCAAGACCGACCCACGGTTGAGGTAGCCGGGGAGCAGCAGTACAGTGAGCGGTTCGAAGGGGGCTCGCAGGCATTCGGAGCCCTCTTTGCCTGCCAATCCCTGGAAGCGATGGTTGTCGCTCGCGATCACGATCGCGCTGTTCGGCGTTGCGCTCGTCATCCTTCGTCACCTTCTCGCTGACTATTCACTCGCCCAAATTGTCGCGTCGCTTCACCGCATCGGCTGGCGGTATATCTGGGCCAGCCTTGGGCTGACCGTCCTCGGATACGGCGCGTTGGTCGGGTACGACTATCTGTCGCTGCGCCTGGCGGGCCATCCAATCGCATTGCGCCGCATGTGGTCGTCGTCGTTCATCAGTCATGCCGTCCAGAACAGCGCACCGATGTCGATCGTTGCCGGGGGCGGACTTCGCTATCGTCTCTTCAGCAAGCTCGGCATCACCGGCAGCGTAACGGCGACTGTGGTCGCGGGAAACCTGTTGACGTTTGTGATCGGGTTGTTCGCCGTCGCGGGGCTCAGCTTCGTGATCGCACCGATTCCGATTCCACCCCTCTTTCACCTGCCGATCACATCCCTGCGCCCGCTGGGCGTCGTGTTCCTGGTGCTGGTGGCCGCCGCTCTGCTCTATGCCGAGTTCGGCAGCGGCCGCCTTCGCCTGTGGCGCCTGGCAATTGACCTGCCGCGCGGAAGCATGCTGCGGTCCCAGCTTCTCGTATCGATTGCAGACTGGCTGCTGAGCTCCACGGCGCTGTACGTGCTGCTCATCGCGGCGGGCCCTGTGTCGTATTCCAAATTCCTCTCCGGCTACCTGCTGGTTGAAATCGTCACGCAGGTCTTTCCGCTGCCGGGCGGGATCGGTGTGTTCGAGGCAGCGATGCTGCTGCTCCGACCGCCTGAACTCGCAGCCCCGTTCGAGACCGTGGCCTTGCTCGTTTACCGCGTGGTCTACTTTCTCGTTCCACTCTTCGTCGCCACCGGCATCCTCGCGCTGCAGGCGTCCGACACCCACAAGCACCACACACCACCGGTCGTTCGAGTCGCACGCGAACTGACGCCGCATGTCTTCGCCGTCCTGACCTTCATTTCTGGCATCGTGCTTCTCGTGTTCACCACACTGCCGGATCACTCCACCGGTTTTGCCTGGCTCGGGCAGGTGCTTCGTCTCGCACTGATCGAGGGGTCCCACTTGATCGGATCGATGGTGGGCATGGGGTTGCTGTTGCTGGCGTTCGGACTGGAGCGAAGGCTGCGCAGCGCGTTCCACATGACGGTGGGATTGCTGTTACTCGGAATCCCTGCCGCGCTCCTGCGATCGGTCGATGCGCCGACTGCCGCGCTGTTGACTGTCCTGCTGATGCTGCTCCTGACGGCCCGCCGCGAATTCGATCGAACCATCCCGGTTAGCGCCGAGCCGCTCAACGCCGGCTGGATGGCAGCCGTCGTCGTCGCGGTGGCCGGTCTCGGCTGGCTCGGCATCTACCTGCAGGTGCGCCATCAGTACAGCGCCTCGCTCTGGTGGCGGTTCGCGCTCGCGGAGGATGCGCCGCGGACGCTGCGAGTGGCAATAGGAGTGCTGATGGCCGGGCTGATCTTCGTGGTGGCAAG
>JANYCP010000185.1 GCA_025360265.1 Gemmatimonadota bacterium | reverse complement strand
ACCGGCGAAGTCCCGGAGCTGGACGCACGGCGACAAGTATTCGAGATTGACCTGGTGCACGATGCCAGTGCCCGGTGGCACGACACGGAAATTTTCAAAGGCGCGTTGGGCAAACTTGAGGAGCTGATATCGCTCGGTGTTTCGCTCGAATTCGAGCGCGACATTCATCTTGAATGCGTCGGCGGTGCCGTAGTGGTCCACCTGCACTGAATGATCGATCACCAGGTCGCATGGCACGACCGGGTTGATCTTGCTGGGATCGCCCCCCATTGCCGCCATCGCATCGCGCATCGCGGCGAGGTCGACCACACATGGCACGCCGGTGAAGTCCTGGAGCACGACCCGGGCTGGCATAAACGGTATCTCGCGACCGGCAGTCTCCGGCGTCCACTGGGCGAGGGCGCGAACGTGTTCCTCGGTGACGAAGCCCCGGCCGAGGTGCCGCAGCGCATTCTCGAGCAGGACGCGGATTGAAAAGGGGAGGCGATCGAGGCGGGTGAGTCCCGCCTGTTCCAGAGCTTCCAGCGAGTAGAACGCCACGTCTGGAGTTGCAGACTTCAGGGCACGGCGGGCGTTGAACGGATCGGGATGGGTCATCTGGGCGGGCTTCCGGGGTAAGATTCGCGCATGAACCCCCAAGATAAACGCGTGCCGAAGGCGGTTCGGCGGCGCCCTGACGGACTGGAACTGGACTGGGACGGCGCCGGTGAGGTGAGCCTCTTTCCCGCCCGTGCGCTTCGTCTGGCTTGTCCGTGTGCTGGGTGCGTCGAGGAGATGTCGGGGCGCCCGATTCTCGACCCGGCCACGGTCCCCGAAGACGTCGCCATCGACACGCTGGAGCTGGTGGGAGCCTATGGGCTCAAGATCCGCTGGAGCGATGGGCATGGCACCGGGATCTACACATTTGCCGCATTGCGCGCGGCTGACGCCCAGCCACCCCCTTGGCGGGGGTGAAGGTGACCGCTACCGTTTCAGGTCTATTCCGGGTCTTTCCGTCCCATTCCCGCATCAGAGTCTTCAATGATCACAGGTAGGCGCTACTGGGTCTGGATCTGGTGGGGCATCCTCGCGCTGGGGGTCGTCGGCCTGGTCGGAGCGATTCACTGGGGGATTCAGACCCGGTGGAAGAACCTCGACGAAGTGCTCCGAGGGATCGGAACGATCTCCGTCTCCGCCGGAATGCTGCTGCTGCTGAACAACACCGGTGGCGGAGCGGGCGAGACGCTGATGGTTGCGGCCATGATCGCCTTCATCCTCGCCTTTGCGATCGGGCGCGACAAGACACCGCCTGAATCCCCTCCCGAAGGGCCTCCGCCAGTTTGATGACGCGTTTTCAGATCTGCCTGGCCTTCTGTGCTGTCACGGCGTGCGTCCCGGATCATCGCGAACACCTCACTCTGTATTCGCCGCATGGTCGCGAGCAGCTCGAATTGATGGAGCATGTTTTCGAATCGGAGAATCCCGACATTGACGTACGTTGGCTCGATATGGGAAGTCAGGACATCGTCGACCGCCTGCGTTTCGAGAAGCCGAATCCGGTGGCGGATGTCTGGTTCGGCGGTCCGACCACGCTCTTTGATGGTGGCGTACGCGAAGGTTTGGTCGAGCCGTTTCGTCCTGGCTGGTGGCGGAGTGTTGATTCGAGCGGCATCGGACCGGATGAGATGTACTGGCCGGTCTATCGTACGCCGGCAGTGATCGCGTACAACAGCAACCTGGTCAAGGCCGACGATGCACCGCAAGACTGGGACGACGTGTTGCAGCCGAAGTGGCGCGACCAGATTCTGATTCGCGATCCGGTGGCCAGCGGCACGATGCGAGCGATCTGGGGAATGGTGATGTCGCGCAGCGTGCGGGAGACGGGCGACACGACCCAGGGAGTTGCTTGGCTCCGAAAACTCGACGGGCAAACTCGGAGCTACGCGCTCAATCCAGCGATTCTTGCGCAGAAACTGGCGCGGGGCGAAGGAACGATCACGCTCTGGGACTTGCCGGACCTGCTGATCTGGCGGGAGCAGGGGTATCCGTTCGCATTCACCTATCCGAAAAGTGGCACGCCGGTGATCGAAGACGCGATCGCGATCGTGAAGGGCACGAAGCATCGGCGTGCGGCCGAACGCTTCGTAGAATGGGTCGGCAGTGTTGACGCGCAGGTGCTTACCGCCGAAAAAAACTGGCGGCTTCCTGCCCGCACGGATCTGCCAGTCGACCGCGTACCGGCGTGGGTGGCCGAAGTGGATCGCAAGATGGTGACCGCACCGATGGATTGGGCGATGGTGGCCAAGAATGGAGCTTTGTGGATGCGGTACTGGGACCAACGGGTGCGCGGCAGCGGCAAGACCGGGGTGACGCCGTGAGTTCGGTACGTCTGGAGAATCTCGCCAAGCGATTCGGGTCGACGACGGTCGTCTCCGATGTCTCGCTCGACATTGCCCAAGGGGAGCTGGTCGCGTTGCTGGGCCCAAGCGGCAGCGGCAAGACCACCTTGCTGCGCCTCATCGCGGGATTCGAATCGGTGGATCATGGTCGCATCATGCTGGACGGCGATGACGTGACCAGTCGGCCGGCGCTGGCTCGCCGTTGCGGAATGGTCTTCCAGCACTACGCTCTGTTTCCTCACATGTCGGTCGGAGCGAACGTCGGATATGGTCTCGATGGCGAGCACCTCGCCCGGCCCGATCGTGAGGCCCGAGTCGCCGAGGCCCTCACAGCCGTCGACCTCGCTGGCCTCGAGTCTCGCGCAGTCACCGCACTTTCTGGCGGGCAACAGCAACGCGTCGCCCTCGCTCGCGCCTTGGCACCGAGACCTCGCGTACTCCTGCTCGACGAGCCGCTGTCCAACCTCGATCCATCGTTGCGCGGCCGGACTCGCCGTGAGCTTCGCGAACTCGTGCGCCGCATCGGCATCACGACGGTACTCGTCACGCACGAACAGGAGGAAGCGTTCGATCTTGCCGACCGTATCGCGCTGTTGCATCTCGGCAAACTCGAACAACTCGGCACCCCCGAATCGCTTTACGAGCGACCGGCGACACCGTTCGTGGCGGGATTTGTTGGTCGTGCATCGCAGTTGGCCGGAACAATCATGTCGAGAGACGAACGCCACGCGCTCGTGCGCGCCATCGGCGTGGATTGGCACGCACGAATCGTTGGCGAGGGCACCGGAGCGGCGACGTTGGTATTGCGTCCGGATGCGCTGCGTTTCGCCGACCGCGGTCCGGTTGCTGGCACCATTGCGCATCGGCGGTTCGCTGGTGCATCGGCATTTTTCATGGTCACGCTGCCCGACGGAAATGAAGTTGAGGTTGCTGCGTCGAGTGACGCTGCGAAAATCGGCGACGCCGTGCACCTCGAGCCAACGGGAATCGGCGCGCACGCGTGGCCCGTCTCCCCTGTCCCAAGTGCCACGCCCCGAGTCCCACGCCCCTTGCCCCAAGCCCCATGACCCGTCGCCTCGCCGCCCCGCTCCTCCTATTGCTCCTCGTTTGGCTCGTCGCGGAACCGATGGTGTTGGTTGGGGTTGATGCGGTGCGCAGCAACGGCCTCTGGACACTCGCCGCGATCCGCGCGTTTGTCGTGGAACCCAATGAGTGGCGCGCGGCACTCAATTCGGCCGGACTCGCGCTCGCGAGCGTCGTGCTCGGCGGTCTGATCGGCGTATCCCTCGCGCTGCTGACCAGGCTCACCGATTTCCCCGGGCGTCGTGTGGTCTCGGCGCTCCTTGCGTTGCCAGCGGTGCTGCCGCCACTGGTCGGCGTCGTGGCGTTTCTGTTCCTGTATGGTGAAAGCGGTGCCATCGCGCGAGTCGTGATGGCAATCACTGGGGCCGAGACGCCGCCGTGGCGGTTCGATGGCGTCGGCGCAGTCGTGCTCATTCATGCGACGACGATGTACGTCTACAGCTATCTGCTCGTGCGTGGCGCGCTCGCGACGTTCGACCCATCGCTCATCGAGGCGGCGACTGCTCTCGGCGGCGGGCGATGGCGTGTATTGCGAACGATCGTGCTACCGTTGCTGCGGCCCGCCATTGCCAATGGGGCGCTGCTGACCGCGCTTTCGTCACTGGCGTCATTTTCGGCGCCGTATGTTTTCGGCGGCGGGTTTCGGGTGTTGCCAACGCAAATCGTGAGTACGCGGCTCAACGGCGATCGGTCCATCGCGATGGTCGAGACCCTCGCGCTCGTCACGCTGTCGCTGATCACGTTGGTGCTTGCATCGCGAATTGGCGGTGTTGGAACGCGGGGCGCGGGGAAGGGGATCGCTCCAGCGCCGCGCCGTACCGGAACGCGCAGGTCACGTTTCGTTGTTGGACTCTGTGCCTGGGCAGTGACCGGGTGGCTGCTCCTGCCGCATGTGGCGCTCCTGGTCGTGTCGGTCGTGCGGAAGGGGGCCTGGAACACGACGGCACTGCCAACGGCGTGGACGATCGGGAATTACCTGACTCTGATCACTGACCCGGTGCGTTGGCGCCCATTTGCGACTTCATTGTGGATGGCCGCACTCGCGGCGGCGGTTGCGGCGGTTGTGGCCCTGGCGGTTGCGGTCGCCGCCCGGGACCCCCGCCGCGCGATGTCGCGCTGGCTTGAGGGCGGGCTTGGGCTACCTTGGGCTGTTCCGGGGACGGTGTACGCGATCGCCCTGGCGACGATGTTTTCGGTTTCACAACCAGAGAGCGGGCGATTTGTGCTGATCGGAACCCTTTGGCTCCTGCCGCTGGCATACCTGATTCGGTCGCTGCCGGTGATTGGTCGGCCGGTCGTCGCGGCGATCCGGGGCCAGGACCCGGCGCTTGACGAAGCGGCGGCGTCGCTCGGCGCGGGGACGTGGCGCTCGTTCTCCACGGTTACGTTGCCGCTGCTTGCACCAGTGCTTGCTGGGGCCGTTGCACTCGCGTTCGTGACCGGATTGGGGGACTTCATGACCTCGATCATTTTGTACACCTATGATACCCGTCCCGTTTCACTGGAGATACTCGGTGCGATTCGTCAGGGCGATCTCGGCGTCGCCGCAGCATATGGTGTGGTGTTGACGGTGATCAGCAGCGGCGCATTCCTCCTGGCCGAGCGCGGTCGGAGCCCGGCATGACGGCAGCGGTAGCGCCCACAAAGAACGCGCAGTTCCGCCAATTGAGTGTGCTGCTCGGGCTGAATTTTGTTGACATGATGGGCTTTGCAATGGTGTTGCCGATCCTGCCATTCTACGCCAAGGATTTGCACGCGACACCGGAAGCAGTAGGCCGGCTCATCGCCTCGTTCTCAATTGCGCAATTGATTGCGGCACCAATCTGGGGGCGTGTCTCCGATCGTTATGGTCGCCGTCCCGCGTTGATGATCGGCCTGCTTGCATCGGCGCTGGCATTTCTCGTGTTCGGCCTCGCCACGTCGCTCTGGCTCCTCTTCCTGTCGCGCATCGTGCAAGGAGCTGGCGGCGGCACCACGGGAGTCGCGCAGGCGTACATATCTGACACGGTGGAGCGGAAGGATCGGGCGCGCGCGCTCGGGTGGCTCTCGGCGGCCACCAACGCGGGCATCTCGATCGGCCCGGCTATCGGCTCGCTGGCCACGCAGCTGAGTCGCGCCGCACCAGGATTTTTCGCTGCTGGTTTGTGCTTCCTGAACGTCATCGCCGCATGGAAATGGCTGCCGGAATCGCGGGCCGGGGTGAAGGACGGCCCCACGGTCAAGCGTAAACCGGTCTGGCACGCGGCCTTCAAGGTGCTGGCCAACCCGGGCGGCCAAGCGGAGAGGTTGATCTGGATTTACGGCGTGGGGATGCTGGCGTTTTCACTGCTCACCACGATCCTGGCCCTCTGGCTCGGCGAGCGCTTCGGCGTGGACAAGAAGTCGATCGGTTACTACTTCGTGTATTACGGACTGTTGTCATTTTTCATGCGCTCGCTCTTCCTCGGACCGACGGTTGACCGGATCGGTGAGGTTGGCGCACTACGACTTGGCACGATTCTGCTCGCCGTCGGCATGCTGCTCTATGCCGTGGTGCCGTCGATCTGGTTCATGATCGTCGTCATTCCGCTGGTGCCGATCGGGACGGCATTAATGTTCCCGTCGGTCACTTCACTCCTGTCCCACGCTGTCGAACCTGCCGAGCTCGGCACGATGATGGGTGTTGCGCAGACGTTCGCGGGAATTGCGCGCGTCATCGCACCGCTGGTCGGGACGATGATGTTCCAACGTGTCGGCGTCAACGCACCATTCATCTGGGGTGGCTGCATCGTGCTGCTGGTAAGCTATGCCACATTCCGGCACGTGCATGCGGCGCCGAGCACACCGCCGGTCGCTGCCTGATGTGTCTCGTCGTTATCATACCGTGATGCTCATGAATTCATTGCCGGAAACCAGCGCAGGCTTCGCAGACGCGACGTGGGAGTCGCTGCTGCCGTACTATCGGGAGCTCGAGGCGATGCCGGTCGGACCAACAACGTTCGACGCCTGGCTCGGTCGCTGGTCGCGGTTGGACGAGCTGGTCACCGAAGCGGCATCGCTCGCGATGATCGCCTACACCAGCGACACGGCCAGCGAGACGAAGAAGGCTGCGCACCTGCGCTTCTCAATGGAAGTGTTGCCGAACCTCGAAGAGGCCGAGGTGGCGCTCGCGAAGAAGTTCGTGGCGTTCGCGCCGGGGCATGTGGACCTGCAGACATCACTGCGCCGTTTTCGGACGGCGATCGAGATCTTCCGCGAGGCAAACGTCCCGCTGGTCTCCGAAGCCGAAGGACTGGCCGCGCAGTATCAGCAGATCACTGGGTCGATGACGGCGGAATGGGGCGGCGAGCGAGTGCCGTTGCCCCAGTTGCAGCCGTTCCTGAAGAGTGCGGATCGCGCCGTGCGCGAGGCGGCGTGGCGTGCGGGAAACTTGCCCTACGTTGCTGCACGCAACGAACTCGCGACGTTGTTCGATCGGATGGTGGCGCTGCGGCAAACCATTTCACGCAATGCCGGCTTTGCCGACTATCGCGAGTATGTGTTTGCGGCGAAGTGTCGCTTTGACTATGCGCCAGCAGACTGTGAACGCCTTCAGGACGCGATCGAGCGCACGGTCGTGCCGGCGATCGTTCGTGCTTTGGAGCACCGCCGCTCCCGGCTGGGATTGACCAGGCTCCGGCCGTGGGATCTGGCGATTGATGCATGGCGCGCGACGTCACCAGTGCCGTATCGTAATGTCAACGAATTTCAGGAAACCGCAGCGCGCATCTTTTCGGCGGTGAGTCCGGATCTCGGCGGACAGTTTCGCACGATGATTTCGGAAGGATTGCTCGATCTTGAATCTCGCCCGGGCAAGGCTCCAGGCGGGTACTGTGATACGCTGCACGCGCGTGGCAGGCCATTCGTGTTCATGAACGCCGCAGGCGTTGCCGAAGACGTGACGACGCTGCTCCACGAAGCCGGGCATTGCTTCCATGCGTTTGCGTCGCATGCGCGTCCCTTTATCTGGCAGCGGCACCCTGGGGCCGAGTCGGCCGAGCTGGCGTCGATGTCGATGGAGTTGCTGGCGTCACCGTATCTGGCCAAGCCGACCGGGTATTACAGCGAGGCCGATGCACTCTCCACCCGGCTCGAGCACCTCGAAGACGCACTCCTCTCCCTGGCGCACATTGCGTCAGTGGATGCGTTCCAGGGGTGGATCTACACGAACGAGGCTGGCAGCGATGCCGCGGCGCGCGATCATGCCTGGCTCGCGCTCCGGCAGCGCTTCGAACCGGGCGTGGACTGGAGCGATCTGGACGCGGAGCGGAAAGCGCGCTGGTACCGGCAGCTGCACATCTTCCTGTATCCGTTCTACTACATCGAGTATGGTATCGCCCAGATCGGCGCGTTGCAGGTCTGGCGCAACGCACGGCACGACCAGGCCAAGGCCGTGGCGGCATACCGCAGGTTCCTCGCCCTCGGGGCGACTCGACCACTGCCGGAGCTTTACCAGGAGGCCGGCGTCGAGATGTCGTTCGACGCCGGGTTGATCGGCGAGTTGGTCGCCATGGTCGAGGCGGAGATGGCGGAGTTGCGGGTGGCACTAGCGAAGGCAGCGTAGGGACGGCAGATTGCTGCCCGCTGGGTGGTAAGCATCTCGTAAGCGGAGTTTGAATGGCGAAGGAAGAAGGCATTGAAATGGAGGGCGTCGTCCAGGAAGTGCTCCCGGACCGCAACTACCGGGTGCTTCTGGACAACGGTCACACCATCCTCGCGTATGCCGCTGGGAAGATGTCGAAGTTCAAGATTCGCGTGCTTGAAGGCGATCGCGTCAGCGTCGTGCTCTCGCCGTATGATTTGACGCGTGGGCGAGTGGTATACCGGCATAAGTAGGCGCGCGACATGTCGCGCCCCCACGGGCCGAATCCCAACGAAGCGTCCCGCCGTAGGTTGTCCCATGACCAACATTCGCTCACTCCTCCGCGCAACGATTCCGGTCCTGTGCATCGCGACCGCGGCACACGGCGCCGCTCCGGCGCCGCTTCGCTACACTGTCAATCTCAAGGACCGCGCCGACACGCTCTTCAAGGTGTCGCTTCGGGTTGATCGGCTCACCGCCGCGAACGCGATCTTCCAGTTCGCCGCGACGGCGCCCGGCACATACCAGATCATGGACATTGGTCGCTTTGTAAGGTCGTTCCACGCCTATGATGCTGGCGGGAAGGAAATTTCGACGGCACGCGTCGCCACCAATCAGTGGCGTCTCAGTGCGCCGACTCGGGTGCGCGAGATTCGCTACACCATGGCGCCAACGTGGACCACCACGGTGACGGAGAACCAGGTCTACCTCATGTGCGGGAGTTCGTTGAGCGAAGACCATTCGCTGCTCAATGGCCAGGCGGTATTCGGCATGCCAAAGGGGATGCAGTCGACACCGATCTCGGTGCAGCTTCTCGCGCCGACTGACTGGAAGGTGGCGACATCGCTGAAGAAGTCCGGCGGACGCTACCTGGCTGACGACTACGATCAACTGGTCGACTCACCAATCCTCGCCGGACGCCTGACCTTTTCGCGGCTCAATGTCACCGGCGTGCCGGTGGACATTGCCGTCTATTCCGCTCACGACCAGATCAACGCCGACCAGCTACGCGATGCGATGCGAGACATGCTGAGTGCTGCCGGCGAGTTTCTCGGAAAGTTACCGGTCGACCACTACATGTTCCTCTACTACTTCGAGGCGCGTGGTCAGGGGGCCTGGGAGCATTCGTACGGCTCGGAGTATTCGCTGCCGGAACGACCCTACACGCCTCAGTACGGCAAGCAGATCACGGACATCGCCGCGCACGAGTTCTTCCACGTGGTGACACCGCTGAATCTGCATTCAGAAATCGTCGAACATTTCAATTTCGAAACGCCGGTGCCGTCGCGGCATCTCTGGTTGTATGAAGGGTCCACTGAATGGGCGGCGCACAAGATGCAGCTGGAGTCTGGGCTGAAGCCCGCCACGGAGTATCTCGCGATGCTGGTCCAGAAGATGAATACCGATCGCGCGGGGTATGACACGACATGGTCACTCACCAAGCTGTCGCTCACATCGTACAGTGATTCCGGCCAGAAGCAGTATCCCAACATTTACCAGCGCGGCGCGCTCGTCGCCGGCTTGCTCGATATCAAGTTGCTCGAGCTCTCGCACGGCGAACGCGGACTCCGCGACCTGATTCAGGACCTGTCGAAGCAGTTCGGCAAGAAACGGGCGTTTCGCGATGACTCGCTGATCAGCATCATCATCGCGCGCACCGAACCGGCGATCGGCGAGTTCATCAACAGCTACATCCGCGATGCACAGCATCTTCCGATCAAGGAGTACTACGCCAAGCTGGGGATCACGCTGATTGAAGATGAGAAGGGCAAGCCGCTGCGGTTCGAGGTTGATCCCAATCCGACGCAGGAGCAGCTGAAGCTCCGGACGGCGTGGCTGGGCAAACGCGGGAAGTTGGTCAGTTAGCGGGAAAGGGTCAGCGCCGCCACGTCACACTTGCGAACCAGCGCCGTCCGAACCCGGCGATCGCGTTCTCGGGAACGACGTTGCCAACGTTATCCACGCCGCCGTTCAATTGCCAGATGCGACGGAAGTCCGCCGCCGCCCGGAGGTTTACCCTGGCGGCCGGGCCTTGATAGATCAGCACTTGCGTCTGCATGTTCTGGCTGATCGGCATCGCTGAATTGCGCACCGCTTCGCCGGTGATCGACCAGTTGTGCTGTCCGATCGAGACAGCGCCGCGGACCGTGTGCTTCGCACGACCGAGCAGCGTTTGATCATTCGTTTCGTCCCGCGCATCCAGGTATGCGTATGAGCCGGACAATGTCGCGACGCCGGCGGTGTAGCGTCCGGCGATCTCTCCACCAGCGGTGTGTGCCTTCACGACATTCTGGTAGGTGAATTGGGCCATCTGTCCCTGCTGCCCGGTGTAATTCGCCTCAATGAAATCACGCAGACGGTTGCCGTAGCCCCGGACGTACACTTCGCCGGCCCCCGCTCGCGCGCCGACCTCACCGGAAAGATTCCACGACGTTTCCGGCTTCAGGTCGGGATTTCCGGTGACCGCATAGAATGCTTCGGCATTGGTGAATTGAGAAAACTGTTCGGTGAACGACGGCGCGCGGAACCCGTGAGATACCGCGACCTTCGCGTACCCGATGCCACGATGCCAGACGAGGCCGAGTCGTGGCGAGAAGTCATTCCCCCAGCGTTGAGCCGCTGTGACCCGCGCGCCAGTCGAGAGCGACAGCGATCGCGACAGATCCCATTCACCCGAACCATAGGCCGCGCCGGTGTTGGCACTTTCCGTCGGATCGGCAAGTCGTGTCGTGGTGATCCACTCGTGCTCGCCGCGCAGCCCGGCGACCCAGCGCCCGCCGCCGAGTGTGCCGCGACGAATGATCTCCAAGTCGGCCAGACGTTGAGATTGCGGCTGGCTGGACGTCGCGCCCGCCTCAACGAACGTTTCGTCAATAGTGTGCTCGAACACGCTCGCGTGGGCGCGAATCTCCATTACGTCGGCGCCGATCCGGAGGGCGGCAAGCGCGTCGGTCTGGCGAGTGCGCGCGTCGTTGGCGAAATCGAACCCTGGGCCAAACGACGCGGGATACTGCTGATTTTCCTGAGTGTGCGATGCGCGAAGATCGAGAAGGGCGCCGGCAACCGGCGTCAACATGTTTGCACCAACGCTCCACCGATCGGCCAGTCCGCCGATTCCGAGCGCGTGTCCCGGCGCGAGATCGATGTGGCGGTGTCCACCGGTGACCGCAAATCCCGTCACCCCGGTCCGTGCGCTGATCCGGCCGTCGATGTCCAGCTGTCCCAGGCTTCCGCCTCGAGCGGTGAATTCTGCATGCTGTCCGTCAGGAGCCCGGGTGATCAGGTTGATTACCCCGCCGATGGCGGTCGAACCGTACAGCGTCGACTGGGGTCCTTCGACGATCTCGATGCGATCGAACTGTGACAGATCGAATCGGGTGATGTCGAGCTGATTGTTGAGCCGGCCGACGACCGGGGCGCCATCGATGAGGAACTGCACACGGTCGGATCCGAGCCCCTGAATCGAGATCCCGATGCCTGAACCGACCACCGGGTCGAGTTGCAGCCCCGGTACATCACGAAGTACGGTCGCGAGATCACCGGTCCCACGGGCGCGCCACATGTCGGACGTGATGATCCGGACAGTTGCTGGAGTCGCGGTGGTCGTCGTTGGGCGCCGTTCCGCCGTCACGGTGAGGGTATCGAGAGCGCGAATTCGGGTGGTGTCCTGCGCTCGGACAATTGTCGGAACGCAGATGAGGATGGCCAGGAAGGTGGACAGACGACGAACTGCGTGCATGGATCCCCTGATGGTGAGAAGGTATTCCTGCGTCGCACACCATAGGGATTCTGTGGATGGCGGACAATTGGGAGCAATACGGGCGGGTAACTACGGAGTCGTACTATCGGAGTTGATGCGACCAGCTCAGCTCCCGAGAATCTTCGCAGCAAGCCGAGCCAGTTCGCTTCCCTTGCGACGCAAACCCTTTTGCACCGCCTCTTCGATCGCACTACGAAATTCGCCGGCGCTGGCCCAACGTGCGGTGACGTCATTCCGGAGGCCGCGGGCCAGTACGGCACCGAGTCCCTCCGGCACATCTGGCCGCTCATTGACCAGGTCGGGCACCACGTCGGTCGTCTGCTTGGCGAGGATCTGTTCAACGGTGCCGCCCGCAAACGGCGGTCGACCGATCAGCGCAAAGACGGCGACGGCCGCGAGGGAATAGAGGTCGGTGCGCTGGTCGACGCGTTCACCGAGTAGCTGTTCCGGCGAAGCAAACTGGGGGGTGCCGCTCTGCGAGGTCGCGCCGCCGAATCGGCCGGCACCGCGAAGCGCCAGCGCGAGGCCGAAGTCGGTGATCCGGAGCGATCCGTCTTTTTCCAACAACATGTTCTCGGGCTTGATGTCGCGGTGCACCAATCCGAGAGAGTGCGCGTGCCCCAGTGCGCTCAGTGCCTCGCGCAACAGTCGAAGCACACGATCCATCGGCATTCTGCCATCGGCCTCCACCAACTGGCCGAGATTCGGACCGTCAACAATCTCCATGGTGTACCAGAGCAACCCGGAGCGCCCGGCGATGTCGTAGATGCTGACGATGTTCGGGTGGGTCAGTCGCGCCGCAAGTTGCGCCTCGCGCCGGAAGCGCTCCACGGTAGCCGCGTCCTGGGTTAGATGCGGATGCAGCACCTTGAGCGCGACTTGTCGCTCGAGATGGAGATCCCGAACGCGATAGACACGGCCGAAGCCGCCCTCGCCCAGCAGCGACAACAATTCGTAGTCGTCACCCAGTGCGCGACGCAGGCGTGCTTCCCAGAGTGGCCCCTCACCGATGTCGCCCGGGAGTGGCGTCAACGAAACGCTTGCGGTCTCGAACATCCCGGCGGTGTTGGTGAAGTCTTCGAGCATTTCGCTCGCGGTCAGGTAGCGGGCACGGGGCTCCGCCTCGAGTGCACGAAGGATGACACGTTCCAGCGTGGCCGGAATGATCGGCCGAAGCTTTCGCGGCGCAATCAGCTCGGCGGCGTCGAGTGGCGGCGTGGTTCCCGTGACGGTGTAGTAGAGCACGGCACCGGCGGTGTAGATGTCACTCGTGGGATCTCCAGCGCGCCCGTCCCGGACTTCCGGCGCAAGGAATGCCGACCCGCTCGGTTTTTCGCCGTCAGGAATGTCGGGAAGCGTCAGGTTACAGAATCGCAGATCGGTGACGCAGCCGCGCCCGGAGAGCGTCAGCAGCAATCCCGCTGGCACTATGCGACGTACGATGACGCCGCGGGCGTGTGCGTGCTCCAATGCGCCGAGCAGGTCGCGCGCCAGCACATGCACGGCGGGGATCGGGCGAGGTCCCCGCTGCACCGCCTCGGCCAGGCTCTCGCCTTCAATCCAGTTGCCGACACGGTACGCAATGCCGGCGTTGACCCCCGCTTCGTACACGTGTCGAATGGCGGGATGATCGAGTCGCCCGAGCGCTTCGGCTTCCTTGAGGAACCAGCGTCGCAGTCCGGCGCTCCCATCGAGATTGACGCGGATCGAAACGTTGCGCTTGAGTAGCGTGTCGAATCCCTGAAACAACAGACGTTCCGCGGACGTCGCCACCGGTTCGTCCAGTCGAAACCGTGGGGCAAGCGCCGTTTCAACGCGCTGGAGGGTCTGGGGCGGCACCGGGACGGCCATGCTGAAAGATAGACTCACCGCTCGGCGGTGAGGGCATCCTCCAGGCGGCTCTTCAGGGCATGCAGCTCGTTGCGCATCGCGCGCGTGTGCCAGTCGGTTCGGCGCTCAAAGGCCGCCAGAAGGTCGTCGTAGCAGCAGAGCTCGGCCACCGAGGCCGGCAGGTTGTTGAGCGCGAGGTATTCACTCCCGAGGCGCTCGACAATGGCGAGCGACGTACCGCACTGATGGATCTCGTCGGCGCAGCAGATGTCGATGGCGCGCGGCGGCATGGTCAGGAGCTGGTTGAGCAGGGCGCGTTTACGATGAATCCACGGAATCGGATTGCTCCGTTCATCTTCGGTTGGCCCGAAGGCCGCCTTCGCCAGTGTCAACACCGATACACCAAACTTGTCCTCAATTTTCGCACCGACGATGGCATGGAACTGGAGTGGCGTCACCTCGAGAACATGGTGCAGGATTCCCGCAACAATGGTGACTTCATCGGCACCATGGCGCGCCAGAATCACGGCGACGTTCGCCGGGTGTGCGAGATAGGTCATCGCACCCTCTATCGGCGCATACGGCGCGCGGTATTTCGTCGCGAATGCAAACGCGTGATTGATGTCGTCGCTGTAGCCGCTCATGGTATGCCGAGAAATTTGTGGGTCTGGAGCGACAATGACCAGCGGGGGTGCGCCAGACAATACGCCAGCGCGGCTTGCGTGTTGGCCTCGCGGTCCGGCCCGTCCATCGGCTGCAAGAGGAAGTGCCGGAAGTCGAGGGAGGTGAATCGTTCCGGTTCGGCGCCGGCCTGCGGGAAGACCAGCTTCAGCTCGTCACCACTTTGCTGAGCCAGTTCCGCCCCGGATTTGGGCGAGACGCAGATCCAATCGATATCTGCTGGCACCGGCAACGTGCCATTGGATTCAATTGCCACCTCGAAGTCACGGCGGTGCAGTGCCGTAATCACCGCGTCGTCAAGTTGCAGCGTCGGTTCGCCCCCAGTGCAGACGACATAGCGCTTCCCCTTGTCCGACGCGGGCCACTGGGCCGCCACTGCGTCGGCGAGCGCGTCCGCCGTTGCGAATTTGCCGCCGCCAGGGCCATCCGTGCCGACAAAGTCGGTATCGCAGAACTGGCAGACGGCGGACCGGCGATCCTGTTCACGGCCCGTCCAGAGATTACACCCGGCGAATCGACAGAACACCGCCGGCCTCCCGGCGTGCCGACCCTCGCCCTGTACCGTGAAGAAAATTTCCTTGACGGCGTACGCCATTTCAGTGCGGCGCGTAGGGCGCCGGGTCGGCGATCCCATGCTCGGCAAATGCCTTCAGGCGTAGCACGCAGGCGTCACAGCGACCGCACGCCCGGCCCCCGCTGTCAGGCTTGTAGCAGGTTCGGGTCATGCCGAAATCGACCTGAAGCTCGCGTCCCCTGGTGATGATCTCAGCCTTGGTCAGGTGCAAGAGCGGCGCATGGACGGTGAGATCGGTCAGGCGCGTACCCAGCCGGGCCATCGCCTGAAATGCAGCGATAAACGAAGGCCGACAGTCCGGGTACCCGGAGTAATCGAGCGCGTTCACGCCGATGTAGATGTCTCTCGCCTGGATGACCTCGGCATGCGCCAACGCGTAACTCAGGAACACCGTATTGCGCGCCGGCACGTACGTCACGGGAACGGACGCCCGCATCTCGTCGCTGTTGCGGTCGGTCGGGACGTCGATGTCATCGGTCAGTGCCGACCCGCCGAATGCTGCGAGATCGATGTCGATCAGTCGGTGTTCGGCGGCGCCGAGGGCGTGGGCAACTTCCGGTGCAGCGTCGAGTTCGGTCGCGTGGCGCTGGCCATAGTGAAATGAAAGTGCGTGGCACTCAAAGCCCTGGCTCCTGGCAATGGCGAGACACACGGCGGAGTCCATTCCGCCGGAGAGCAGAACAATCGCGCGGGGGGCGCTTGGCATGGGGGCAATCTAGCCGAGCAGGGGCCGAGCGGCGGCGTTAGCCGCTGACCGTCACGTCGGCGAGCGCGTCCCGCAACATCGAGAAGCGCGGCACAAATCCGCTCGATTGGAGCACCGTTGGCAAGACGCGCTGGCTCGCCAGCAATGTGGCATCGGCGAGCTCACCAAAGCCGAGGCGGAGGGTGAAAGCTGGAAGGGGAATGATCGCAGGGCGATGCAGCGCTTCGCCGAGGGTGCGCACAAATTCCGCGTTGCGCACCGGGTTCGGTGAGATGACGTTCACCGGTCCAGATATCGTTTCCACGTTGATCACGTGCCGGATCGCGCCGACGACATCGGGCAGAGCAATCCACGACATCCATTGCTGACCGCTGCCAATCGGCCCGCCGAGCCCGAGGCGGAATGCCGGGAGCATTTTCGCCAGCGCCCCGCCGCGCGATGAGAGAATGACACCGAACCTCGGATGCACCACCCGGACACCGGCCTGGCGCGCCGGATCTGCGGCCTCTTCCCAGTGAACGGCGAGGCGGGCGAGGAAGTCGGCGCCCGTGGCTGAGTCCTCGGCGAGCACCTCGTCGCCACGATTGCCGTAGATGCCGACCGCTGAGGCGGAAATCAGCAGCCTCGGTTTCGGGTCGAGTCCGGCGAGCGCCTCCGCGAGAAAATGAGTCGGCCCGATCCGGCTGGTGGCGAGCAACTGCTTCCGCGCGTCGGTCCACCGCGCACCCGCGATGCTTTCCCCGGCGAGGTGCACGACGGTGTCGACCCCCTGAAGTGTGGACGCGTCGAGCTGCCGACGGGCGGGGTCCCACCGCACTCCGCCACTCACCGGATTCCGGGAGATCGCGACGACAGAGTGACCGTCCGTGCGAAGCGCGGCGGCCAGTGCGGTGCCGACCAGTCCTGTCACGCCGGTGATCGCAACACGGTGCCTGACCGTCGGCGTCGCCGCGCCCATTCCAGTGTCCGGGGAATCCATTACACTTGTCCGCTTCTGTTGATGTTTTCTCTCGCTGGAGTCGAGATGGCCGCTACCGCCGTACCGATCGTGCCTGCTGCAACACCGACGCCCGAGGCGCCGCGCTGGACGATCAAGGATGCCGAAAAGCTGTACAACATGAAGGGCTGGGGCCTCGGCTATTTCCGGATCAACGAGCAGGGTCACGTGGCGGTGCATCCCGATGGTTCGCCCGGCCGCAACATCGACCTGTATAACATCGCCATGGATCTGCGCGCGCAGGGCGTCGACCTGCCGCTCTTGCTGCGCTTCTCCGACATCCTGCAGTCGCGCATTGCCGAGCTCGCCAATCGGTTCGGTGCGGCGATCGAGGAATTCGGCTACGAGGGAACCTACACCACCGTCTATCCGGTGAAGGTGAATCAGCAGCGCCATGTCGTGCAGGAAATCGTGGAATTCGGCGCGGCACACGGGGTGGGACTGGAATGTGGCTCCAAGCCGGAGCTCATGGCGGTCCTCGGCCTCAATGAGAGCAGCCGCGGCCTGATCATCTGCAACGGCTACAAGGATGAGGAGTTCATGCGCCTCGCCCTCATCGGCCAACAGATCGGCCACACGGTCATGATCGTGCTCGAGCAGCCCAATGAGCTCGACGTGCTGCTCAAGGTTGCCAGCGAGATGGGCATCGATCCGACCGTCGGGGTACGGATCAAGCTCGCCAGCGAGGGGTCGGGACGCTGGGCCAAGAGCGGCGGCGAAAAGTCGAAGTTCGGGCTCTCCGCTGTGGAACTGGTGCGATTGCTCGATAAGCTGCAGCAGTCGGGGAAGGCCCACCTGCTCAAGCTGGTGCACTTCCACCTCGGCAGCCAGGTCACCGACATCCGATTCATCAAGACCGGCCTGGAGGAAGTGGGCCGGTACTATGTCGAATTGCGCAAGATGGGCTTTGACATCACCCACGTAGATGTCGGCGGCGGACTCGGTGTCGATTACGATGGCTCGCGTTCGACGCGGCCGGCATCGATGAACTACACGATGCGTGAGTACGCCAACGACGTGGTGTACACGATCGGTGGGATCTGCCGGAACGAAGAGCTGCCGATGCCGGCGCTGGTGTCGGAGTCTGGGCGGGCGATCACGGCGCACCACTCACTGTTGCTGATCAACGTGATCGACTGCGAATCGCAGTTCGAACCGCGACCGGTGGCCCTCGGCGAGGATGCGCAGACGTTGCTGGTCGAGATGAAGGAGAATCTCGAGGCACTGACCATCGACCGCTGTGAGGAAGCCTTCCACGATGCCGTGTTCGCCAAGGAGCGCGCCCAGGAGTACTTCGCGAGCGGCCTCTACTCGTTGCGCGATCGGGCGGATGCAGAGCAGCTGTACCTCACCACGTTGAACGCACTCGCCGCGACTATCGGTGACGATCGGGCACTCTATCCGGAAATCACCAATCACCTGGAGAGCGCGCTGGTTGATCGATACTTTTGCAATTTCTCGCTCTTCCAGTCATTGCCGGACAACTGGGCGATCGACCAGCTGTTCCCGATCATGCCGATTCACCGGTTGACCGAATTGCCGTCGCGTCGCGGCACGATTCAGGATGTCACCTGCGACTCCGACGGCGTCATCGATCGGTTCGCCGGGGGCCGGAAGGGAAAGGCTTCGTTGGAGCTGCATCCGTGGAGCGAGAACGAGCCCTACATTCTCGGGATCTTCCTGACCGGGGCCTATCAGGAGATTCTCGGCGACCTGCACAACCTCTTTGGCGACACCAATGCGGTGCACGTGCGCTTGAAGGACAACGGCTACGAGATTACCGACATGGTTCACGGCGACACGGTGACGGAAGTGCTGACCTACGTCCAGTTTCATGCCTCCGATCTGCTGGCAACGTTCCGCCGCAAGGTGGGCCGCGCCGCAAACCTGTCACGCCAGGACGCGAACGCGTTTATCGCGGATTACGTCGCGGGACTTGAGGGGTATACGTATCTGGAAGGCGAGGGATAGGAGATAGGAGATAGGAGATAGGAGATAGGAGATAGGAGATAGGAGATAGGAGATAGGAGAAACAGCGAAGCCGGCACTCGGTCGAGATTGCCGGCTTCTTCCTATCTCCTATCTCCTATCTCTACCTACTTTCTTTTCACCATCGGCACAAACGGCCGCTCATCGTGTCCGGTGTAGATCTGGCGGGGCCGAGCGATCTTCTGTTCCTTGTCGTTGATCATTTCTTCCCACTGTGACAGCCAGCCAGGCAGCCGTCCCATCGCGAAGATCACCGTGAAGTAGTCGGTGGGATATCCCATCGCCTGGTAGATCAACCCGGAATAGAAATCGACGTTCGGGTAGAGCTTCCGCTTGATGAAGTACTCATCACTCAGCGCGATGCGTTCGAGCTCGAGTGCAATCTCGAGTTTCTTGTTAAGTCCGGTTTGCGCGAACACATCGTCAGCGACCTTCTTGATCAGCTTGGCGCGTGGATCGTACGACTTGTACACCCGGTGGCCGAAGCCCATCAGGCGGCCATGTCCGGCCTTCACGCTATCGATGAACGCCGGGATCCGGTCCTTGCTGCCGATTTCATCGAGCATCACCAGCACCGCCTCGTTCGCTCCGCCGTGTGACGGACCGTACAGCGCGGCGATGCCGGCCGAGACGGCTGAGAACGGGTCGACGCCGGAGGAGCCGACGGCGCGCACCGCACTCGTCGAGCAGTTCTGCTCGTGGTCGGCGTGGAGGATCAACAGAATTTCCAGCGCGCGCTGGAGGATCGGGTTCGGTTCGTGCTTCCCGCCGATCGAGAACATCATGTTGACATAGTTGCCGATGTAGTCGAGGTCGTTCCGGGGAAACTCGTACGGTAGCCCGCGCGAATGCCGGAACAGGAACGCGGCGAGCGTCGGCATCTTCGCCATCAGCCGGACGCGTTGCACGTATCGATTCTGCGGGTCGGTGATGTTCTTGGCGTCGGGGTAGAAGGTCGAAAGTCCACCCACGGTGCCGAGCAGCATGCCCATCGGGTGCGCGTCGTAGCGGAACCCTTCGAGATGCTTGATGATATTCGTGTGCACGTAGGTATGCTTGCGAATGTCCTCGGTCCACTTCTCGAGCTGTGCCGTGTTCGGCAGCTCGCCTTCATTCAACAGATATGCGACTTCAAGAAACGACGCCTTCTCGGCGATCTGCTCGATCGGATAACCGCGGTAGCGCAGGATTCCCTTGTCACCATCGATGAAGGTGATGGCGCTGCGACACGCGGCGGTGTTCATGAAGGCCGGATCGTAGGTCATCATGCCGAAATCGTCGTCCTTCACCTTGATCTGGCGCAGGTCGGTGGCGTGAATGGTTTCGTCGGTGATCGGAACTTCGTAACTCTTTCCGGTCCGATTGTCAGTGATGGAGAGTGTCTCGCTGGCCACGGTTTCCCCTCTTCGTCCAGGTATTTCGATCATGCTGCGTTGCCGACGTGAAAGATAAACGAGGCGAGCAACCGGAACCCTTATGTTCTCTTCATGGAACAGCCCGCCGCGCCTGCCCCTCTGGACCCGATGGCCCGACGGGAAGGATTCCTGGTCGGGGCGGTTGTCGGCGCGGCACTGGTTGGGCCGGTGGCCGGGTGTCGCCATGCCGCGACCGCGCTGGGAGACGCACTGCTGATCGAGCTGACCAGTGGCGGAGTCGATCTGCGACGATTGGCCGGTCGCTGGACCGATTGGCAGCGGGATGAGGGCGGCGCGGCCGATCCGCTCCTCGCAATGGCGCTGGACCATCTGCGCGACTTTGATGCGCCAGTGGCAGCACTCCCCTCGGGAAGCATTTTGGCCGTCGCCGCGGCGCTGCCTGCCGCCCTGGCGAGTGCCTCGCCGCGCGCCATGATCGCCGGCAGTTTTCACGTTGCCCGAATGCTCGACCCGCATGACACCACCGCGCTGGCCGCGATGGCGACGGTGCTGGCCGCATCGGCCCTGCTCGAAGGGCGCCGCGACTTTGTGCCCGACGTCGTCGCCGCTCTACGGGCCAATGATGCCAGCGCCGGACTCCTGGAAGCGATCCGGACCATTCCGCGCGACCCGGGTACGCCGCCGGCGCTGCCATCGGGGGAGCACCCGGATCCGGTTGCTGCCGTGACATGGCTGCTCTGGCAGGTGTATCACCGACCCCGCGGCTTCGACGTGCTGCACGACCTGGCGCACCACGGCGCGATCTCTCCCGCGATCGGGGCGATTGCCGGCGCATTGTTCGGCGCGCGAGATGGAATGGCGAGCTGGCCGGAGGCGTGGTTCACCGCGGCGGGGGAGGACCTGGTCTTGAGGCGGGCGTTAGCGCGGAGGATGGCGAGTCTTTAGTCGTTAGTCACTAGTCAGGACCAACGACTAACGACTAACGACTATTCGCCAACGCCTCCTCCAGCCACACGAAGTCATCTGCCATTACCCGCTGCGCCACGCGGTACGTCGCTACGTCATCCGGTCCGAACGCTTCGCGAAATAACTGATCGACACGCCGACGGGCATGGCGGCAGAAGAGATCTGCCAACTCGACGGCATTCGAGTCCGCGCTGTCCTTGTTCGCCTGCGCCTTGCTCACTGCCGCGCTCATGGCGAAGAGCTCGGCGCCCACGTCGACCAATCGGAATAACACCGACTGACGCTGTTCCAATTTTGGCCCGAATCGCACCATCGCATGGAAGAGCGTGCGGGCGAGCTGGCGTGATCGGCGTTCGACGAATCGCAGGTGTGATGCGAGGACACCGAATTCGCCGTAACGCGGCCAGCGTCCCCAACCGATCCACTGCTTGGGATACCAGATCGCATAGAACAGGGCGCAGCGGAACAGCGCGCGAATTCGTTTCCAGCCACCGGCCTTCGGATTGATCAGATCGCCGGCCACGACCAGGTGGGTGTCGAGCGCCTCGCGTGCGATGAAGAGTCGCATGATTTCGCTCGACCCTTCGAAGATCCGATTGATCCGGAAGTCGCGCACCATCCGTTCGACGGGATCGGGTCGTTCGCCGCGAAGGCGAAGCGAGTCGGCGGTTTCATAGCCGCGGCCACCGCGAATCTGCAGCGTGTCGTCGATGACGCGGTAGCCAACCTCCGAATTCCAGAGCTTCGCGATCGCCGCCTCAAGCCGGATATCGACCGTCTTGCGATCGGCAAGCAGGGAGGCAAGATCGGACACGGCATCCATGGCAAAGACATCGGCGGCCATCGTGCCCAGCTTCTGGGCGATCGCATCGTGCTTGCCGATGGCCTTCCCCCACTGCACCCGCTCGCGGGCCCACTGCCGCGAGATCTTCAGCGCCGCCTTCGCGCCGGCGGCGCACGACGCAGGCAGGGTCAGGCGGCCAGTATTCAACGTGGTCAGGGCGAGCTTGAGCCCTTTGCCGGCGCCCCAGATCACGTTCTCGGCAGGGACGCGGACATTGGTGAAACGCAGCACGCCATTCTGCATGCCGCGAAGCCCCATGAAGTGAAGTCGATGCACCGTCTCGACTCCTGGCCAGTTCGCTTCCACCACAAATGCCGTGATCCGCTTGTCTGTGCGTGCCATCACCACCAGCAGCTCGGCGATCGGTCCGTTGGTACACCAGAGTTTCTCCCCGTTGAGGATCCACTCTGTTCCGTCGGCCGACAGTTCGGCATGGGTCGTTAATCCGGCGGGATCCGAGCCGACTCCCTGCTCGGTCAACGCGAACGCGGATATCGCTCCCTTGGCGATGCGCGGGAGGTAACGGTGTTTCTGTTCATCCGTGCCGAACAGCAGCAGCGGCACGGCAACGCCGATCGACTGACTCGCCGACAGGAGTGCGGTGAGCGAACCGTCCCATGACGTGACGAGCGCGATGGCATGGGTGTACATCAGTTGCGAGAGGCCGAGCCCGCCGTACTCCAGTGGAATCTTGATGCCGAAGGCCCCGAGTGCGCGCAGCCCATCGATGATGTGGTCGGGAACATTTCGCTCGCGATCGATGCGATCCGAGTCGACCCGTGTGACGAGGAAATGTTCCAGCGCTTCCAGAAAGGGTTTGGCGCGCGCGACGTCCGCTGGATCTGGTGCCGGATAGGGATGGATCAGGCCAAGATGCAGGCGGCCTTCGAACATCTCGCGGACGAATGAACGGGACGACCACTCGGTTTCGCGCGACGCTTCGGCGACGGCGCGCGCTTCGTCGGCCGAGTGCGTGGGGTGCGCATCGGCGTCGCGCATCTACGCCTTCTCTGACAACGTCACGCTGCAGGTCGTCTCAAAACCGCCGCGTACATTGTACGTCGTCGTGACGGTTAGCGACCGTGCGTGCAACACACGCTGGAGGTCCTCAGCGACTCGTGCGGTGGCATGCTCCTGAAATATCCCGACGTTGCGGAAGCTCATGATGTAGTACTTGAGACTCTTGAGCTCGATGCATTGGTTGGACGGTATGTAACGCAATGTGAGGTCGGCGATGTCCGGCAATCCGCTGAACGGGCAGACGGCGGAGAACTCGCGCGTGGTGGTGACGATTTCCTGTTCTGGCCCGGCGTAAGAAAATGTCTCCAGGACCGCGGCGTCGATTGCCTCGGGGCCGGTGAACGGGAGTGTGCGGTCGTTTGGTGAAGGCATGGAGGTGAACTCGGGACACGGGACGCGAGAGACGTGACCATCGCAATGTACGCGCGTCCCGTGTCCCGTGTCCCGGGTCTACTTCCCTTTCACCCGGCCTCGCTGCACGGCGTCGAACCCGAAACGCGCCCGTACCTGATCCACCGCTGAGGTGACTTCACGGGTACGGGTGCGGGCGGGGGCCTCAAACAGGTCGGGCGTCTCGCTCGCTCGCAGCCCGACGGCTGCAATACCGAGAAGCCGGATCCCCTGCCGTCTGGCGCGTGCTGCGGCGAACGCCGGGGCGAAGAGCTCTCGGGCCGGGGCGACCAGTTCATGGTCGAGCGCGGTCGGGGTGGCTAGCGCGCGACGCCGCGTTACGGTCACGAAGTCGCTATGGCGGAGCTTCAGGACCACGGCACCAGCGGCGAGCGCTTCGTCGCGCAACTGTCCGGCAACCCGGGCGATGAGCATGAGCAGCACTCGATCGAGTTCCTCGGCGGACGTGATGTCCTTGAAAAATGTCGTTTCGCGGCTCACCGATTTTGCCAGGTCGTGGGCCCGCAGCACCGTCCCCCCACGACCCTGCGATCGACGGATCAGTGAGCGGGCTTCGTCTGCCCCGACCATTCGCTCCAGTTCTGCCGGTGGAAGTTGCTGGATTTGCGCAACGTCGTTGAGGCCATGGTCGGCCAGGCGTCGCGCGGTCTTCGGTCCAACGCCGGGAAGGGCTGCGAGCGCGAGCCCCGCAACGAAGCCGCGTTCCCAACCCGGGCGTACTTCGCAGATGGCGCGCGGCTTGGCATAATCGCTGGCGATTTTGGCGATCATCCGGTTGGGACCGATACCGATCGAGGAATCGAGACCAGTGACGGTGTGGATTTCATTGCGAATCTGCTCGGCGACTTCAAGCAACGACACCGGATAGAGCAGATCCGTCCCGCTGAAATCGAGATACCCTTCGTCAAGGCCGGTCATCAAGGCAATCGGCGCGTGGCGACCAATCACGGCGCGCACCGCGTGCGATGCTTCGCGGTAATGGACGAATTCGCCCTTCACAAACGTCGCGTTTGGGCAGAGGCGCGCGGCCTGACCAATGGGCATTCCCGATCGCACGCCGAACTTGCGCGCGCCGTAGCTCGCCGACTGCACCACCCCGCGTGATTCACGCTTTCCACCGACGACGAGCAAGTCGATGCCGCGGAGTTCGGGTTGGCGTTGGCGGCACACCTCGACAAAAAAGGCGTCGAGGTCGACGTGCATGATTCGGATCGACAGTGGGCGGGGTCTCCGCTATGGCGAATTGTTGAAGAGGGCATGCCCCACGCCCCACGCCCCTACATTCTACTCTACCCAACGAGGATTTCCATGAAGATCGGCTTTGCAGGACTCGGTGCCATCGGCACCCCGATGGCGGTGAGGTGCGCTGCGGTGCACGACCTCACAGTCTGGAATCGTACGCTGAGCCGGGCGACAGAGCTGGTAACTGCAAACCCGGCGATGCATCTCGCCAGCACGCCGCGCGCGCTCGCCGAGGGTGCTGACGCGGTGATCACCTGCCTGCCGGTCTCCTCCGATGTCGCATCGCTGCTGGATGGACGCGACGGGCTGCTTGCCGGACTGAAGGCTGGTGCGATTGTGATCGACTGCACCTCCGGCGATCCGGCAACGTCACGCGCCATTGCCGCTCGTCTGGCCGAACACGGCGTTGCGTTTGTCGATGCGCCGCTCAGCGGCGGTCCGCCACTCGCGATTGCGGGCAAGCTCACGGTCATGTGTGGTGGATCCGCCACCGATGTTG
The DNA here is from genome assembly GCA_025360265.1 of Gemmatimonadota bacterium. Taxonomy (GTDB): domain Bacteria; phylum Gemmatimonadota; class Gemmatimonadetes; order Gemmatimonadales; family GWC2-71-9; genus Palsa-1233. Next base: position 2,952 of record JANYCP010000185.1, on the reverse strand, counting down.
CGCGCGCGGAGATTGTTGTGGCGCCGTTCGCGGCGAAGGTCGTCCACATGGGGCCGGTTGGCGCGGGCCACGCCATGAAAGCGGTCAACAACGCGCTGCTCGCGCTCAATATCCTGGGACTGTCGGAAGGCCTCGTCACGCTGGCCAAGGCCGGCCTCGATCCGCGAGCGATGATCGACGTGCTCAACGCGTCCAGCGGTCGCTCGTTCGTCAGCGAGACGCTCTTTCCAGATCGCGTCCTCTCTGGTCTCTGGCCGAAACTCTTTCGACTCGCACTCCTCGAAAAGGACATCGGTATTGCCCACGACCTTGCCGAGGAACTCGGCGTGCCCGATCCGGTGCTCGCGGCGGCAAGGCAACAATGTCGTGTGCTGCGCGCCGACCTCGGCGAGTCCGCCGACTACATGGAGCCGTTCCGTGTGGCGGAACAGTCCGCCGGCGTGGAGTTGCGCGGGTGAGCGACAGCGAAATGGCAGGACCGCCGGTGCTGGTGCTGGTCGCGGTGCAGGATCTGGTCAATCTGGCATCCTGTATCCGGGTCGCGAAGAATTTTGGCATCGAACAGGTGCGTCTGGTCGCCCCGGAATGTCCGGTCGACTTCTATCGCATTGAAGGGGTCGCGCACAACACCATCGATCTGCTCGAACGCATGACGGTGCATGACACGCTCGACGAGGCGTTCGCCGACCTGACCTATATCTATGGATTGACGGGACGGGAACGGACTGCCAAGCGCACGGTGCTTCGTCCACGCGCGGCCGCCGCGGACCTCGTTGCTCGGAGTCATTCGGGTCGGGTCGGGATCCTGGCCGGCCGCGAGGCGCATGGATTGAGCAACGAGGAGCTAGATCGTTGCGACGTGCTGGTCACGATCAGCGCAAACCCCGAGTACAACTCGCTCAACCTGGCACAAGCGTCGGCAGTGTTTCTCCACGAGGTCTGGGTGGCCCGCGGCGGCGATGACCTGCCGCTGAAGTTGCCGCGCCACACGGCCGACCCGGCCACGCATGAGCTGCTTGAGGCGCTCTTTGCCAGCTGGGAGGCATCGCTCCACGACATCGAGTTTCTCAAGACCCGCCAGCCGGACCTGGTGATGCGGACATTTCGGGAGATCATTTACCGGGCCAATCCGGACGGAAGGGAGGCCGCGCTGCTCCGGGCGATCGGCTTGGAGATCCGTCACTTCCTCCGCCGACGGGGGGTCACAACCGACCCGTAGTTGAACGGACCTCATGACTTCGCTATTTTTGCGGCTCTTCCAACTCCTTGGGCGGTCACGGGATATGCGACAGCGGTTCCTCGTTGGAGTCGGTGCACTCACAATGGTGGCTGGGGCGCTCGTCGTCTTCTCCCGTCAGGGTCATGCGCAGCAACCCGCAGCTACCACGGTGGCCGCGGTCGACACCGGTTCGCTCAAGGGTCCGCGACAGCCGATCTTCTTCCGGCACGACATCCATGCTGGCCAGAAACAGATTCCTTGCCAGTACTGTCACTACTCGGCCGGCGTCTCGAACGAGCCGGGCATTCCCAGCATGCAGACCTGCATGGGATGTCACAACCTGATGGTCAGCGGATCGACACCGGAGAACAAGGCGGAGATCAAGAAGCTGAAGGACGCGTGGAAGGACCAGAAGCCAGTGGAGTGGGTCCGCGTCCACATGGTGGCGCGCCACGTGCACTTTCCACATTCGCAGCACATCAAGGCACTGGGACCTCAAGCCTGCGCAACGTGCCACGGGAACGTGTCCCGCATGCCGCAGGTGTTCAAGGTCAACAACGTGAACAACATGGGCTTCTGCATCAGCTGCCACCTGGAGCGCAAGGTGTCGCGCGACTGCACCGTGTGTCACTACTGATATGACGACTATCTCAACTCACGACGGAGCCGGGATGGCCGAACAGGACGAAGCGACGGGCGTCGATCGGCGGCAATTCCTCAAGGTGCTCAGCGTCACCGGCGCCGGTGCGGCGGTACTGACCGGGTGCTCGACGGACCGAGTCGCCAAGCTGGTGCCGTACATGGTGCAATCGGAGGATCAGGTGCCGGGCATACCGACCTGGTATGCGAGCACCTGCGCCGAATGCAACAGTGGCTGCGGCGTCCACGTGAAGACCCGCGAAGGCCGGCCGATCAAGCTGGAAGGGAATCCGGATCACCCGATCAACGCTGGCACTTTGTGCAGTCGTGGCCAGGCTGGTCTGCAGGCGCTCTACAATCCTGATCGCCTCCCCGGTCCGATGGCGAAGAACGCCGCCGGCAAGTGGGACGAGATCAAGTGGGACGACGCGATCGCTCGTCTCACCGCCAAGGTCGGTGCGGCCCATGGCGAGCTCGCCGTGATCAACGGCTACGGCGCGTCGACCTTTTCCACCCTGCTCACCAAGTGGACCGCCGCGCTCGGCGGGTTCATCACGAAGTTCGAGCCGTTCTCGCGCGAGGCAGAGCGTCTGGCCAACCAGAAGGTCTGGGGCCGCACCGATTTGCCGGTCTACGATTTCGGCGCGGCGAAATATGTCGTCTCCTTCGGTGCAGACTTTCTTGAGACGTGGGGATCCGTGGTGGAGCAGCAGCGCGGGTTTGCCGCGTCGCACGGCTTTAATGACGGAGCCATGTCGCGTGCGGTCTTCGTGGGTCCTCGCATGTCACTCACGGCGGCCAATGCCGACGAGTGGATGAATGTTCCGGCAGGCTCCGAGGCGCTCGTCGCGCTGGCCATGGCTCATGTCATTGCCGACGAAAAGAAGCATCCGCTGGCGAAGTCGCTCGAGGCCTATATGCCGCCGATGGTGGCAAAGGAAACTGGCCTCACGTCGGATCAGCTGCACAAGTTCGCGCGCGCGTTTGCCGCGGCGGGTCCGTCGCTCGCCGTGGCGGGCGGCGTGGGAGCGCAGCATCGCGGGGCGATCGAGCTCTGTGCAGCCGTGAACATTCTCAACGAAGTGGCCGGCAAC
>JANYCP010000159.1 GCA_025360265.1 Gemmatimonadota bacterium | reverse complement strand
CGGGGCGCCCGGCCTGAGTCCGCGTCGTTGGCGCAGGGCGGCGATCGCGTCATCCTTGGCCCGCTCAATCCCGACGCCGCGCTGGGCGAGCACGATGACGAAGAGTGCGTTCGTTTCGTCATAGTGAAAATTCTGACGCGCAGCGCGGAACGGGATGACCGCACCATTCTGCGAACCCGGCGGCTGGAAGATGTTCTCGGGATTCTGGAACACGCCAATGATTGTGAATGAATGTTCTCCAATGCGAACTACGCGGCCGATCGCGTCATTGTGCCCGAACAGCTTTGTGGCGACGTCCTGTTCGATCACCATCATCTGGGAGCCGTCGGCCAGCTCACCCGTGGAAAACCAGCGTCCCTGGAGCAGCGTGCCACCCTGCACGTCGAGGTACGCATTGTCTGCGCCCCACACCAGGAGCCCCTGCGAACGCTCGCCCTGATATTCAATTCGCTGACGCAACTGCACCCAGAGTCCGGCGTGGCGAATCGACGGTGCCCGACGAACAGCAATAGCATCTTCCTCGTTGACTACGGGGCGAACGCGCACCTCGGCCGGCAGGTTCTGCGGGTTGACGGGCGTCGAGGAAAAGAACCGGATCACATAAAACGTCTGCGGCGAGGCATTTTCGATTGAGGCGAAGATCTGGCTCCGTATTCCTTCGACCAGCGACGCCATGACCATCACCGTGGTCACGCCAATCACCACACCCAGGATGGTGAGCGCCGAGCGCAGCTTGCTTGCTCGCATCGCGTCGAATGCGAGCAGGATCCCTTCGCCTACATTCGGAATCCGGAGTGTCAACGGCTACTCATGGCGCAACGCAGCGATCGGATCAAGCCGCGCGGCACGTGACGCGGGGTACACGCCAAAGAGGATGCCTGTGCCGGCGCCGAGCGCCAGTGCGACCCCGACCGACCAGAGCGTCACCTTCGCGGGGAGTGGCGAAAACTCGGCGACCATCTGGGCAAGCGCCCACCCGGCCGCGACACCGAGCAGGCCACCCATGAGCGAAAGAAGTACTGCTTCCACGAGGAATTGCCGCTGGATGTCCTTGTAACGTGCGCCGACCGCTTTGCGAATGCCGATTTCGTGCGTGCGCTCGTTCACCGCCATCAGCATGATGTTCATGATCACGATACCGCCGACCACGATACCGATCCCGACCACCGCCGGCACGACGGCGAACAGGAGGGACGTGAGGTTCTTCCAGAAGGTGACGAGCGCATCGGCCTTGTCAACGGTAAAGTCGTCAGGCTCAGTGGGGCGGAGTCGATGGGCAATTCGCATCACTTCCTGGGCACGATCCATCGCTGCTGGAATCATCTCGGGATCGCGCATCTTCACCGAGACCACGGTCGTCTTGCGACGTCCCCAGATCGCCTCGAACGTCGGCAGTGGCGCGAGCACAAAGGCATCGAATGACTGACCGAGCGTCTTCCCCTTCTTCGCGATCACGCCCTTGATGGTGAACTCAGCGCCGCCCACTCGTATGATGGATCCCACCGCCGTCTCGGGTGATGCGAAGAGTTTGTCGGCAATATCAAACCCGACCACTGCGACCGGACGCCGGCCTCGTACGTCGGTTTCGGTCAGCGGCTGTCCCGCGGCAAACTTGTAGTCCTGCACCACCTGATACGCCGGGGTAACGCCGAACACGAAGACATTGCCGAGGGTGTTGTTGCGGTAGGTGACGTTGGCGATCGGCGTCGGCCACCCCGATTGAATGGCGACGGCCTGGGCGTCAGGCAGCGCCCGTTCAACTGCGGCCGCATCGTCGTTGGAAATGATCGGGCGCATGGCGTAGCGGCGCACTTCTTCATCGGTGGCCAGGCCGAGCGAAATCGGCGAGCGCCGAACCTGAAATGCGTTCGTGCCGATCATCGCGTCGGTAAGGTTGGTCTTGACGTAGCCGTTCATTCCCTGGATGATCGCGACGACGGTCACCAGGAAACCGACCGAGACGATGATCCCGAGGAGGGTAAAGAACGAGCGCAGCTTGGCGCTCATGATGGTGGCGAGGGCGAGGCGGAGGGCTTCGCGGAAGGGCATGGTAGAAAATAACAGTCATTGGTCGTTAGTCGTTAGTCGTGAGGGGGTTGTCAACGACTCACGACCAACGACCAACGACTACTCGTATCTCAGCGCCTCAACGGGATCCAGCCCCGCCGCACGGTTTGCCGGATAGAGTCCGAAGAAGATTCCGGTGATCGCCGATGCAATGATCGCCGCGGCCACCGACCAGAGCGGAATGGAGGCGGGAATTGGGGTGAAGCGATTCACGCCGTACGCAATCATGGCACCCATGAGCATGCCACAGATGCCGCCGATGAGCGTCAACGTGGCGGCCTCGACCAGGAACTGGAAGAGGATTTCGCCGCGCGTCGCACCGAGCGCCATCCGGACGCCGATCTCGCGGGTGCGTTCCGTCACTGAAATCATCATGATCGCCACGACACCGACGCCACCAACCATCAATCCCACGCTCGAGAGCGCCAGCATGACGAGGAAGAATCCTTGCGTCATGCTGTTGAACTTCTCCAGGAACTTGTCACCTGATACCAGGTCGAAATTGTTTTCCTGGCCCGGCTTGAGGCCACGACGGGTTCGCAACGCCGAGGTCACCTGATCCATCGCCGTGCCCTGGCTCACATCGGCGCGCGGGACCACCGCCACGTTGACCCATCCGCGCACGAAGTCCGCGGTGCGAACAAACGTCTCATGTGGAATCACGATTGACGGCGACCCACCACCGTCCTGAAAGAGGCCGGCCGGATCCTGATAGACACCGATGATGGTAAATGGCACGCCGAACACCTTGATTACCTTGCCGAGCGCGTCGCCACCGGCCGGCATCAGCGCGGTGGCCGCCTTGTCGTTCACCACGGCGACGAATGCCGCCGAGGCGTCGTCAGTCGCGTTGAAGTTGCGGCCGCTGAGCAGCAATCCGCCACCCATGCCCAGCCAGCTGGGATCCATCCCGTTGATGCCGATATTGTCGATGCTGGTTGTCCCGTATGCGACGCGTGAATTGGCATTCTCACGCACGTTGACATCGCCGACGCCGGGAAGGCGCCGGATGAGTTCGGCTTCTTCCCGCGTAATCTTGGGGCGGCGGCGCCACGGCGACATCTCGTCCGAGCCGTCTGAGATGTTGATCCCAGCCTGGAAGTACCGCATCACATAAAAGGTCTTCGGGCCGGCGCGATTGACGATATCGCTGACCGAGTTCTGGATGCCAGTGATTGTCGACGCCATCGCGATCACGACCATCACACCGATGGCAATGCCGAGAATCGTGAGTGCTGCGCGAGTCTTGTTGGCGCGCACGGCGCCGAGGGCGAGGGTAACGCCTTCCCACCCGCGAGCGAGGAGGTTGCCGCGACCGAGTGTGCTTTTCATTCGTGCCCCAGAGCGATGATCGGGTCCATGCGCGATGCCTGCCGCGCCGGATACACGCCGGCGACAATCCCGACGAGAATGCCAAGGCCGACGCCGACGCCGATCGACCATGGTGCCACCGCGGCCGGCAACGGCGTGAGCGCGCGCACGGCAAAGGCGAGCAGGATGCCAGCGCCGATACCGAGCACTGCACCAGTGACAGAAAGCGTGGCGGACTCCACAACGAATTGCGCCATGATGTCGCTGCGCTTGGCGCCAAGTGCCTTGCGGATACCTATTTCGCGGGTCCGTTCCACGACGGCCATCAGCATGATATTCATGATCACGATCCCGCCGACCACCAGCGAGATGCCGACCAGTCCGGGCAGCGCCAGGAAGAGCACCTTGGAGATCTGGTTCCAGGTACTCAGCGCCGTCTCGGCCGTCTCGATGTGGAAGTTGTCCGGCTGTCCCGGCTTGAGGCCGCGGTGGACGCGCATCAGTTCGCGCACTTCGTCAACCGCCTCGTTCATCTGCAACGGATTGGTGGCCTGAACTTGCAGGTCATCGATGATGTGCGGGCGATTGGTGAGTCGCCGCGCCGGCGAGGTGATCGGTGTGACGACAAATTTGTCCATCGAAATTCCGAACACGTTGCCCTGCATCTCCACCACGCCAATCACGCGATGCGGCAGCCCGGCAAGGGTCACGGTCTGACCGAGCGGATCGCGGCCATTGAACAATCTCTGAGCCAGCTCCCAGCCAAGAAC
>JANYCP010000146.1 GCA_025360265.1 Gemmatimonadota bacterium | reverse complement strand
GGGCCAGGCCCGGACCGCCGTGTCGCCCGGCCTTGGCTGGCAGGCAGCGCAGTCAACGACCAGCGACCCGTCCGGCATCACGACGAACGTGCCGGGCGCGATCAACGCCATCCGGCTTGCCGGCCCGATGCGCCTCGACCTCTCGGCCCGCCATCTCTGGCAGATCGGCGCCGGAACCGGTGCCCGCCGGAGCGGGCTCAGTACCGCGCTGCGTCTCGAGAATCTCCTGAATCGCCCCGACGCGATCGGCATCATGGAACAGCCTGGCGGATCTCTGCAGCTGCTGCGCGGCACGGCTCGCGCGGTGGTCATCGAACTGGGCTGGGTCTACTGACGCCTCGAATGCGCGCTTGCCGGGTCACAATCGGGCTGTTTGACGCGTTCCTGACACATGATCTCGCTCGCCGCGCCACGGTCCGCCGCCCCTCAGGCGTCCTTTGCCAGCACACTCGATCCGAGTGCCGATCTGGCGAGACGTGCCGCGGTGGCTGACGCGTTCGAAGCGGAGCTCACCCGGCTGTATGGCAAGCAGTTCCCGGCGCTCTATCGCTACCTCGACCGGACGCTCGGCGACAGTCAGCTGGCGACCGACATTGCCCAGGAAGCATTCATCCGGTTGTTCGATCGCGGTTCGATGCCGGACGAGCCGGTGGCGTGGTTAATCACAGTGGTCAACAACCTGGTGCGCGATGACTACCGTCGCACCGGTCGGCGACTGCGGCTTCTCGAGGGGGCCGGATACAATGTCGGTCACAGCGCCTCGACGCCCGATGCGTCGATGCAGATGGATCAACAAGAGCGACGCGCACAGGTGCACGCCGCACTGAATCACCTCAACGCACGGGACCGTCAGGCGCTGCTGCTGCGCCACTCCGGATACAGCTATCGCGAAGTCGCTGTCGCCCTCGGAATCACCGAGACAAGCGTCGGCACCATTCTGTTGCGCGCAGGCGCACTTTTTCGAGAGGTCTATGAAGAGTTACATGGTAAGCCAGACTGAATCACGCCATCCCACGGACGAGTTGCTGCTCGCGCTGATCCACGAGCAATCGTTCGACGACGCCGCGGCGATTCGCGAACATGTTGCAACCTGTGCGGTGTGCAGTGCGCGTACGCGTGAACTTGCCGCGAACGACGCCGTGATTGCCGAACTATTGGGCTCGCTCGATCATCCACTGCCGCAGGCAGTCGTGCCATACAACGCGCGCCGCTCCGGTCTGCTGCGTCGTGCCGCGCTGGTCGCCGGCGCGCTGGCCACCATGGCCGGTGCTGCCGCCGCACTGGTGCCAAGTTCGCCGTTGCATCAGTGGATTGTCGCGCGTGCAACGCCCGGTGCGACTGCGCCGCAGTCAACGGTTGCTGCACCGGGCGAGGCGACGCCGGCCGTTACCACCACGAGCGAAGCCGCGATGGCGTCGGGCATTGCGATCGGCGCACCGGCAACGCTCGACGTGGAATTTCGCCGCGAACAGCAGGGTGGCACGATCGAGATCGCCCGCTCTGCTCTCGGTGACGTCACCTTCCGTTCGCGCGGCGGCACGACGGCATATGAGGTTGCTGAAAACCGCGTGGCCATCGACAATCAGGCGCCGGCCGAGGTGTACCTGATCAACATCCCGGCGGCTGTGCAGCATGTGCGAATTCATGTCGGTACGCGTACCCTTATCCGCTGGCCAGAAGATTCGGCGCGATTCGTCCTGCCGACCGACCCGCACCGGGCACGCGTCGACTTTCATTAAGCATGCCCAGAGCCACTGCATGTGGCGCCGGCCAGGGTGCTCTTGCGGTCGGCTTGCAAGCAACGAGTGCGGTCGACAAGGGAGAACAGGTGATCCTGGTTCGCTGGAAGAACGATGTGTTTGCTTTCGATCTTTCCCACCCGCAACATGGATCGCTTCTCCTTGACGAAGACGGGGAATGATGTCGTCGTGCACGTCGATCACATGCACAAGAGTGACGGCGATCGAAGTGGCTGGTCGGCCTCTGCCCTCCAGGTGACCGCCAGTGAATGAACGCCGATGTTCCGGATGCGCGGCTGTCGGCCGGCACGCTGCAGGTCGGCTAACCTCACTACATTGCGGAGATGAAGTCTCTCGCGTCGGTGACGGCAGGCCTGACAACGACAGCCCTCCTCTTCGCGACCCAGCTTCCCGGCCAGAGTAGTTTTCCCGAAATCCACGAGCTCCACCGCCGCGTCGCCATCATCCGCTCGCAACTTCCCCAGATCACGGCACTCTCAGACAAGTACGCCGCATTCCTCGGCCGCGACGGGAGCGGCCGATTCCTGATCTCCCGCCGGATTGATCCGGCATTCTTCCTCGAATTCACAACACGGGCCGGCGGCCCGCCGGACACGCAGGACGCCGACAATCCGGCGATCGCCGGCCTGGCACTCCTGCCGGTGCGTCACTGGGTCGGAACTGCGTTCGGTGTCGCCGCCAAGGCGGAGCAACTCCGGTCGCAGGCGCGACCAGTGCTGATCATCGGGCCGGCGAACGGACGACCTGAATCGCTGCTCGGCGACGTTCCGTTCATCGACGACGGCGCCCGCAATAGTGATCGCGCCGATGCATCGCTGAATGGGATCGCCAATATGATCGCCGCCTGGACGCTCTACTGCGAAGTGGTGTCGGCAGCGACCCGGAACGGGTGGCAACCAGGTGTCTTGCTCTCCGTGCTCATGCCTGGCGCGACAGCGCACAACGCCCGCGCGAAATTCCGTATGCCAGACGTCACGCCGGATCCGATACCGGGCGGCGTGCTTGGCGCACATTATCTCGACGCGGTCGATTCGATTCTCGCGCACGCTGCTGCACCGGCGCACGTGACGCTGATGGATACGGTCGCCGCGAGGCTCCGTGCCCTGCGGAATTCAGGGGCAACTCTCTTCGCCGGGTCGTGCGGACACTATCTCATGGAAGAGATTCCGCATGACGCGGCATCATCAACGACTTTTTCAGTGCTTCCAGCCGCCGGCTCAGTTGCGCCGAATGGGATGCCGTCCTCGAAGCGCGGCGACGCGATGGTCTGGTTCGGCTACGGCGGATACGATTGCCCGAACGCCGACGTGTCGCGCTCGTTCCAGCAGTTGGGCCTCAGAGTGGTGCTCGCTACCGACCACCTGCCCGATTACCCACCAGATAATGTGCTGGCCGAAATTCCATTGCTCTGGCAACTTCCAGACGGGACGGTACCACTCCCATTTGCGCCTGGTCGCGTGGCGCCGATTTCTTCGGTCGACATGGCGCTGCATTACATCTGGTTTCGTCGGTTGCTCACGCCACCTTAGTATCGAGAGGTTTGCTCATGCGATCGATCCCGATGTACTCGGCGTTCGTGCTCGCAACCGCCCTCAGTTCCGCTGGCGCGCAGTCGACTCCGCCAGAGATCGCGGCGCTTCGTCAGCAGGTCGCGACAATTCGCGCCCAGATGTCCGGGGTGACTGCCAGCGCCGAGTACGTGGGCTCGATCTTCACGCGGGATACCGGAGCGCGGCTCATGGTTTCCGGTGCACGCAACCCCGGGCTGATCGCCGAGTTCGCCTTTCACTCCGGCGGACCTCCGGAATTCCGGGACGCCGACGACTGGACCGGCCGCGGCGTGGTACTCGTTCCGGTTGCGGCGTGGGAGAATGGTGCATTTGGCGTGGCCGCTCTCATCGATCGCTGGCTGGCGGTAGGCCGGCCGGTTGTGGTGATCGGATCGCAGGCCGGAAAGCCAGACCTGCCGACGTTGCGGTACTTGGTGCCGAACGGTGCACCGGACGGCAGTCGCGCCAATACCGCGATCAACGAAGCGGCCAACCTGATTGCGGCGTGGGCATTCTATGTGGAGTTCGTCGCATCAGCGACGCGCCATAATTGGCAACCAGGAATCCTCGCGTCGATTGCCGTGCCGAGCGCCGATGATTCCAACGCCAAGGTACGATTCCGCACGCCGCGGCCGTCGGAACAGGTGGCGCCCATCGCTGCGGGCAGGCTTGGCAACCAGTACCTCGACCGCATCGACTCGCTGCTCACGCTGGCCGCACGGCCTGAGCATCTGGTATTGTTGCAGCGCGCCGCCGACTCGTTGCGCGCGGTGCGCTTGGCCGGCCACCGCGTCTTCGTCGGCGCCTGCGGGAATTACCTGCAACGAAGTGTGATCGTCGATTCGATCGGCTCGCCGTTCCGCCCGGTGCTGGCGCAGTACGACGTCGTTGCGCCAATGGTTCAGCGCGGCGCCCGACCGGGCGACGCGATTCTCTGGTTCGGCTACCACGGCTATGACTGTCCGCACCTCCAGGCAGCCTCGCCGCTCAAGGAGGCGAACTTCAAGGTGGTCACGGTGAGTGACAACCTGCCAGCGCAGTTTCCCGCCAACGTCATGGCTGCCGTCCCGCTCGGATGGCGCCTCCCCGAACACGTTGCCGACGTCCCCTTCAACGGCGAAGGGGTTGGATCGGCATCGAGCGTTGATGCCCTCCTCCACTACCTCATCCTGAGGCGGCTGGTCGGCTTGCCGTGAGCCCGAGTCCGGTCCATGCTAAGTTGTTTTATTACAATAAGTTAGGGAGGTGAATCGGGCTTGTAATCCTGGCAGTTTCCCGCTATATTTCGGGCTTGCGAACAGGCGCCTCCTGGCGTCGTTTTCCGACCTTCAATTCCGAGCCCGATGACCGCGCCAAACTCACGCGAACGCATCGTTCCGCGCCTGATCGAAGACGAGCTGCAGCAATCGTTCATCAACTACTCGATGAGCGTCATCGTGTCCCGCGCACTTCCCGATGTGCGCGACGGACTCAAGCCGGTTCATCGCCGCATCCTGTACGCCATGAACGAACTCGGGTTGCTCCCGAATCGCGCCTACAAGAAGTCGGCGACGGTCGTCGGCGACGTCCTCGGCAAGTATCACCCGCACGGTGACTCGTCAGTGTACGAGGCGATGGTCCGCATGGTGCAGCAGTTTTCGCTGCGCTACCCAATGGTGGATGGCCAGGGAAACTTCGGATCCGTCGACGGTGATCGCGCCGCGGCCTATCGGTACACTGAAGCTCGTCTCACCCGCATTGCACTCGAGATGCTCGCCGACATCGACAAGAACACCGTCGATTTCGTTCCGAACTTCGACGACCAGCGCGAAGAGCCGTCGGTGTTGCCGGCGCGCATTCCGAGCCTGCTGATCAACGGCTCAAGCGGCATCGCCGTCGGCATGGCGACCAACATTCCGCCGCACAACCTGCGCGAAGTGTCGAAGGCCATCGCCGAGCTCGTCAGGAACCCCGACGCCACCACCGACGACTTGCTCAAGCACATCAAGGGGCCGGACTTCCCCACTGGCGCGTACATCTACGGCGAAGCCGGGATTCGCGAGGCGTACGAGACTGGTCGCGGCCGCGTCGTCATGCGCGCGCGCGTCAAGATCGAGGAGAACGAACGGACCGGCAAGAACGCGCTGATCATCACCGAAATTCCCTATCAGGTCAACAAGGCGACGCTGCACACCAACATTGCCGAGCTGGCGATGGCGAAGCGCGTCGAGGGGATCAGCGGCGTGCGCGACGAGTCCGACCGTGACGGCATGCGCCTGGTGGTCGAGCTCAAGCGCGATGCCATTGCACAGGTGGTGCTCAACGGGCTGTACAAGCACACCGCCATGCAGAGCACGTTCGGCGTGATCAACCTGGCACTGGTCAACGGCGCTCCGAAGATCATGTCGCTCAAGGAGATGCTTGAGCATTTCATCACGCATCGGCACACGATCATCGTCCGGCGTACCGAGTTCGACATCGCCGAAGCGAAGAAGCGCGAGCACATCCTCGAAGGTCTCAAGATTGCCGTCGACAACATCGACGAAGTGATCAAGATCATCCGCGGCTCGGCCGACACGCCGACAGCGGACGCTGCGCTGCGCAAGCGGTTTGGCTTCTCCGAGGCCCAGGCCGACGCCATCCTCAACATGCGTCTGGCCAAGCTCACCGGGCTCGAGATCGACAAGCTCGAGGCCGAGCTGACGGAAGTGCGTGCCACGATTGCCGAGTTGCAGAGCATCCTCGACTCGAAGACCAAGCGGATGAAGATCCTGGTGGAGGAAGTCACCGAACTCGCCGAGACGTTTGGCGATGACCGTCGCACCGAAATCCTCAAGGATCAGGGCGAATTCTCGGTTGAGGACCTGATCGCCGAAGAAGACATGGTGATCACGATCTCGCACACCGGGTACATCAAGCGGATCCCGGTCACGACCTATCGCCGGCAGCGCCGCGGCGGTCGCGGCCTGACGGGCATGGAGACCAAGGAACTCGACTGGGTCGAGCACCTCTTCATCGCGTCGACGCATGACTATCTGATGTTCTTCTCCGAGCGCGGCACCGTGTACTGGCTCAAGGTGCATGAGATCCCGCAGGGCGGTCGCGCCGCGCGGGGCAAGCCGGTCGTCAACTGCATCAACATTCGCGAAGGCGAGCGCGTGGCGGCACTCGTGCCGGTGCGAAAGTTCGGCGACGACGAATGGCTGATGTTCGTCACGCGGAACGGCACCGTCAAGAAGACCGTGATGTCAGCTTATGGCAACGTCCGTACTGTCGGCATCAACGCGATCAACATCGATCCGGACGATGAACTGATCGACGTCCAGAAGACTCGTGGCAACGACGACATCGTGCTGGCCACCTCAACCGGCATGAGCATCCGCTTCCACGAGACCGACGCCCGCGAGATGGGTCGCGCCACTGGCGGCGTGAAAGGCATCGAACTCGATCCGGGTGATCACGTCATCGGCATGGTGGTAGTGAAGGAGCGCGCCGAATTGCTGGTGGTCAGCGAGCGCGGGATCGGCAAGCGCTCCGTCCTCGGCGATTATCGCGTGCAAAAGCGCGGCGGCAAGGGAATCATCACGATGCAGCAAACCGAAAAGACCGGCAAGCTCATCGCGCTGAAGGATGTTGTACCCGAAGATGAACTGATGATGATCACCAAGGGCGGGGTGATCATTCGCTGCCCGGTGGAAGGGATCCGCGTCAGCGGGCGCAACACGCAGGGCGTCAAACTGATGAACCTCGACGCCGGCGACGAAATCGTCGACGTGGCGCGCGTGCAGAAGGAAGAGGGAGACGAGGCCGAG
>JANYCP010000342.1 GCA_025360265.1 Gemmatimonadota bacterium | reverse complement strand
CGCTCGGTCGCCTCTCGCGCGGCGAGTACACCGGCGCGTGCCACCACCAACTCCTGCGCGCGCGCTGCCGCCGGAAGCTGTGTGAGCTGCTGGCCAATCTCGGCCATGCGCCCACGGGCCTGATCGCGCCGCGCCGCCGTCTGGCTTCGGGCGGTGTAGTCGGCAGCCGCTGCATCAAGCGCAATGCGTTCCGCTACCAACGCGTTCCAGTTGACGATGACAGCGCCAAGCTCAACGAGCCGCGCCTTGGCCTGTACGGCCGCCGCAAGCTGCTGGTCGATCGACTGAAATTGCACGCGGGCCACGGCCACGCGCTGCTCCACCAGCCGGCGCTGGGCGTCGAGCGCCTCCCATGCGGTGCGCTTTGCGCTTGCGGTCGCCCATCCCGGGGCCAGCCCTGCCATTCGCTCGCTCGCTTCACGCTCGCGTCCGAGTGCCGTAGCGCGTTCGGTACGCGCGCTGTCGAGCGCCGCCGCCGCCGCGGTCATCTCTACTTCAAGCGCCGCCGGATCGGCGAGCCCCTGTTCAATGCCGGTGAGTTGCGCCTTGCGCGCTGAGCGTTCGGTCCGTAACCGATCCTGTGCTTCACGCAGCCGCTCGAAACCCATCACGCGCGACAAAAACTGGGCGCGTTCAGTGCGCCCCATCGCGGCCATCACGGCCAATTCCTTCTGGCCGGTGAAATACGTATTGAAGAATTCGTCGCGCCGCATGCCGAGGATGCCGATGACTCGCTCGGTGACCGTGCCAGTGCTGTTGGCGATCACCTGATCATCCTGTTTCAGTTCGGCATTCGTCAGCGTACGAGAGAGAGCATAGCGGCGCGCCCCAAGGTCGAATTCGAGCAACACCTCGAAGCGGGAGCGGGGCGGTGCATTCCTTCGGCGCAGCGTCTCCTTCACGCCACGCGTTCCCTGCACGCCGTACAGCGCAAAGGCTATCGCCTCCAGCAACGTGGTCTTGCCAGCGCCATTCGGGCCGACGATTCCGGTCAGGCCCCGGTCGAAGTGCAGGTCAGTGAGTTCGTGCTGGCGGAAATTCACCAGCTTGAGGCGGCGGAGCATCATCAGCCGTCGCCCCCGGTCGCTTCGCGCTCCACCACTTCCAGTAACTCGACGCCGCGAGAAACGAAGCGCGTGTGATCCATCCCCGGCGGCAGCGCCCGGGCGCGGAGATAACTCGTGAGAGTTTCCGGAAGCGTCTCCGGTTTCCCAGGAGCGCCGCTGGCGCTCTGTCGATCAACGGCATCTGGACGTCGCAGATCAAGTTGGAAATGCAGCGCATCCGCTTTCCACGTGCGAATACTGGCGTGGTCCAGCTCGCGGCCCACCGGCCGCGGCACGTTCGTCACGACCAGCCGCACCACCGCACCGGCAATTCCGCCCTCAACTTTTGCCACGCTCGCAGCGATTCGTTGGTCAACCTCGGCCGCCGTCATGCCGGTCGCGTCAAGCCGCTTGAGATCGAGAAATCGTCGGGGCGCCTCGATGACATGGCGTTCGACCTTTTGGGTGTCAAAGTCAAACATCAGCCACCCCTTCCCCGGCCGCTTTCCTGTCGCTTCCACGTGCAACTCGCCCCACGGATTCGGTGAGCAATAGTCGAGCGCACCAGCATACCACTGGTGTTCGCCCACCTCGCATTGAACATGGTAGTGCCCAAGCGCGACATACCCCCACGGCCCGCTCAACTCCGCCGGCGTGAGCATCGCGCCACCCGGCTCAGCCATGCTGCGATCGGCGCCGAAGAGCTCCGGTGTTTCGCCATGGATGAGCAGCACTTGATGCTTCGCGGGGCCGGATGGCTCGATCGCAATGCGCGGCGCTTCGAAGAGCGCCTGATGCGGCACGGCCAGCAACGTGAGGTTGAGATCGGGAAATGCAAAGCGCCGCGCCGACTGGTCGGCGACCTGCACGCCAATCTCGTTGAGCAGTCCGAAGATCGAGGTCGTATCGCTGGAGCGTGGCGTGTCGTGATTGCCTGCAATGACCACCACCGGAACCTTCGGCAACATCCGCTGCAGCCGCGACAATTCCCGCACCGCATGGAGGATCGCCGCATTGGTCGGTCGAACCGCGTGAAAAAGGTCGCCGGCCACGACCACAATGTCCGGCTGTTGGGCGATCACGCCATCAATCGCCCGTGTAAACGCCAATGCCACGTCTGCCTCTCGCTGATTGTGCCCGCGAGCGGTCAGCCGATGGTACTGGCGAAAGCCGAGATGTGGGTCAGCGAGGTGCGCGAGACGCATCTACTAATATGGTGCGAACGGGTCTTTCTCGTCGCGCGCGAGCGGAGCGATGCCGCGGCGCGGCTCAACCGGCATGATCGCGATGGTTCGCTTGAGGATACCACGGAAGAAGGCGAATGGGTCGTCCGGTCGCCGCTGCGTCACCGCCGAGAGCGCCTGTCGGACCTCGGCCTCGGGGCGGCCGTCGATCGCCGCGCGCACCGCATCGGCCGACACCGACGGATCTCGCGCCTTGAGGCGGCCGATCACCGCGTCGGCAAACGGAAGGTCGGGCTCCGGCGGAAAGCGTTCCACGCCCTCGCGGCCCGAAAGCGACGCAGGGCGTGGAAATCGCACGAAGACCGGCTGGGTGAAATGCGGATGGCGCACCATCAGTTCGCCCTTCGGTAACGACGCCAGCTTGGCCTTGATCGCCGGTGAGAGCGTGGCGTACCCAGGCATCGCCAGTTCGTCGCCGTCCATTCTGCCGTACATCGACGTGCCGGCATTGCCGGTCACGCGCCGCATGACCTGGGAACGGAACTGTTGTGCCGAAAAAAGGACGAGGCCGAGATAGCGACCACGCTCCGACAGGTCGAGCAGCATCCGCTTGACGTAGGTCTCGGGACCATCGGCGGGCGCGTACTTGTTGAGCTCATCGACGAACACCACCACATGATCGACACCGAGGTCGCGTCGTTCGAGATGCTCGCGCAATTTTGAGATGACGCGGGCGAACACCAGATCCTGCGCCAGCGGATCGACACCAGCGACATCGACGACTGTCAGGGATCGATCGCGGAAGGAGCCCCAGGGCAAGTCATTCGCGACGGCATCATCGCTCACCAATCCCTTGGAGCGGGTGGCGATATTGCCGAGCCGGTTACGCACCTTGCGGATGGTCGCGACGTGATGGGTGCGCCACACTTCATCGCCGCGTTGCGATTCGAGGTGGTCGAAGATCGCCCGAAAGAATTCATCGAGATCGGCAAAGCTCAATACTTCAAACGGCGTATCGCGTAATTCCGTGGCGAGGAATTTCTTTCCGATCACTCGTTCGGCGAGAAAGTCGATCAGGGCGCCAGCCTTGGCATCGACGTCATCTCGATTGAGCACCACTTCCGCAAAATCCAGAATCTCGCGCAACCCCCACACCAACGGTTCCACGCGATCGACGATGGCCGGATTGCTGCGCAGCGTATTGAGGTTTACACCGTCCGCCTTGTACGGAGCGAACACTGTCACATCGGTGAATGGTGCCGGGTGCAGACCGAGCCGACGCCAGACGGCGAGGTCTTCTTCGCCGAGCATGGCCGCCTGATCGAGAAAGCAGAGATCGGGACCTTTCACGTTGAAGCAGACGGCGGCGACGGACCCCTTCGATTTGGGAAACGTCTGGAAGATGCTCGACAGCAGGAACGTCACCGCACTCGTCTTGGTCGCGAGTCCGGACACACCACTGATGTTGAGGTGCGCCGCCTCGGGCCCGAGCAAAAAGTCTGCGTCAAGCAAGACGGGGGCAGACAGGCCACCTGCGGCATAAAGTCCGGCGGGGATTCCCGTCGAATCGATGTCGGAAACATATGAATCCATCCGCAGTGCCGTCCGAACGTCAGCATCCGAAGCCAGCGTCACCGAACCGAGCGGCACCGGCTGCAACGGTTCATCGGGAAGTTGGCGCAGTACAGACGCACTCCAGGCACGAACTTCGCCGGGCTGCGACGCATCGACGTATGCGAAGGCTTCGGTGACAACGGCAAAAACCGCCCGGCTGGCATCGTCAATGCGCACGATCGTCCCGATGCCGCATGCCGCATCGGCTGCCGTCCAGAAATGAAATTGGTGCGGAGTGCTCGGTTTGAGCTCGGTGGCGACAACCCGACCGAGAATCGTTGCGGTCACAACTGCCCGATGAATCGCACCAGGCGATCACAACCATTTTCGAGTTCGGCGTCCGACACGGCAAAGGAGAGCCGCACCCAGCGATCATCACCAAACGCGCCACCAGGAACCAGTGCCACGCCTTCCTGTTTCATGAACTCGGTGCAAAACGCGCCGCCGGTCGTGCCAGGCTTGAGCCCGTCCACCCGGAAGAAGAGGTAGAACGCGCCGTGCGGTTCGATAAACTCCACACCGGGAAGTTGATCGTGAAACCGCGCGACCAGATAGTCGCGCCGTCGACGAAATGCAGCCACCATCCTGTCCACTTCCGGATCGATCGCTGGATCGCCAAATGCTTTCGTGGCCGCCCACATCGAGGGCTGGCTCGCGCCGGTGGTCATGTGACTCTGCAGCGCAGCAATCGCTTTCGTCACATCTGCCGGTGCGTAAGACGCCCCGATACGCCATCCGGTCATCGCGTATGCTTTTGACGCACCGTAGAACACCACACTGCGATCGAGCACCGAGTCGTCGAGATCGAAGAGCGACGGCGCTGGGCCCGGCCCGTAGTGAATTCGCCGATAGATCTCGTCGCTCAGCAACCAGATGCCGTGTGACGCCGCCCATCTCGCAATCGCCTGCAACTCGGCGAGGGTATACACCGAACCGGTCGGATTGCAGGGCGAGCAGAGGATCAGCCCCTTGGTGTTCGCGTCGCGATGTTTTTCCAGGTCCGCAACGCTCACCTTGAGGCCCCACTCCGGATCTCCGGGCACCATCACCGGCTCGGCGCGGGCGAGGTACACGATCTGGGGATACGACACCCACGCTGGCGAGGGGATGAGCACCTTGTCGCCGGGACCGAACAGTGCAAAGCAGGCGTTGAATAGCGACTGCTTCGAACCGTTGCTCACCACGATCCGATCGGGATCGATTGGCCGTCCAGCACTCATCCGCGAGAGCGCGGCGGCGATCGCCTTGCGGAGTTCCACCGTTCCGACGTTCGGTGCGTACCGGGTCTTCCCCGCGCGGATCGCAGCGATGCCGGCCTCGGACGCGAGACCGGGGGTGTCGAAGTCCGGCTCGCCGACGCCGAGGTCAATTACGTCCTCGCCAGCCGCCTGTCGGCGCTTGGCCTCCGTGCTGATGGCGACGGTGGCGGACGATTCCAGATGAGCGAGGTTGGGTGACGGGCGGAAGGTCATGGCGGAAAAGTACCAGCCCAGGGCCCACCTCTCCATTAGGTTGGGTCTCCACTCGCCCTGCGGGCTCGGTCGACTTGACGGTCAAGTCGAGTGAGGGCACAGCCCGAGTCGAGACTTTGACAACTGAGGCGCCCGTGGCTGGATCTGTGGAGCAGCATCTCGCACCGGCGGTGGCCGGAGCATTGGAGAATCTTGGCTGGAACGGCGAAGATCTCGCCGCTCGTGACGGCGTCCCGCCGGTGTCGCGGGGCGGCAACGTGGTCGCCATCCTCCCGCCAGCACCGTCCTGGGCAACGCCGCTGGTTGCAGCGGTTCTCAGTCGGAACGTGGTAGACGGCGGCCGCGTGCTGATCCTGGCCGCACCAGCGACGCTCGCAGAATGGACCCTCGCCATCGGGGCCCTGACCGAAGCCGGAGCGCTACAGGTCGACACGGCATGGGACGGCGAAGGTGCCTCGGTGCGTACCGCCGCTCGCCCATCCGACATCCTGATCGCCTCGCCGGAAAGCGCCCTCGCTCGCCACGCGCGCTCCGCCCTGCACCCCGACACCTTCCGCGCTGTCGTCTTCGCCTGGCCCGAGCAATGGGTCGCCGACGAAGCTGTCACGGCACTTCTCCAGGACATCCCCAAGGACGCGCAACGCGTGGCGCTTACCGCGCGCCGCGACCTGCTCGAAGGCCCCGACAGCATCGTTGAGCGCTACGCGCGGAAGGCGATGATCGTGGCGCCGGCAGTCGCCGGGACCGCTCCTCCGGACGCACCCCACATCATGAGTGTCCGCACAGTGGCCACGTCGTGGGCTGGGAGGGCCGCAGCGGTGGCAGGGCTGGTTGCTGCGAATGAGACGCCGTCGTTGACCATCTGGACGGCCGACCGTCGCGACCACCAAGTCATCCGGCGCACGCTTGGATCGCTGCGCTCGGGGCTTGCCCTGCAAATCCGCGATCTGCCGCCGAGCGGCGCCGTGATCTGCTATGACCTCCCGGCGCCGCACCAACTCGCCATGCTCTCAGGAATTGGAGAGGTGACGCTCCTCGTCCCGCCCGGTACCGAAGACTATGTCACGAGGTTGGCACCGACCCGGCGGCCGCTGAACCTCCGGTCGGCGGCGCAGGCGGTCGTCGATCGCGACGCAGCGCTCCGCTTCCGGATTTCCGACACGATCACGCAGGGCAACACGGCCGCAGCGCTGTACGCGTTGGCGCCCCTGTTCGAACAGTTTGATGCCCAGCTTGTGGCGAGCGCTATTCTCGATCTGTGGCGCGCTCAGGCGGCTGGGGACCCGACCGGCCGCACGTCCGGCGCCGCAGTTGCTCCGGGCGGCCAATCAGGTCCCCAGTCGGCCGCACGCGGCGCCGAGCCGCGGCTTCAGCCGCGGACCATAGCCCCCGTCGCCAAACTCTGGATCGGCGCGGGCAAAAAGGACGACGCCACCGTCGCGGATTTTGTAGCGGTGCTCGTGCGCGAGGTAGGTTTGGAGCGTTCGAAAATCGGACGCATCGAATTGCGCGATACCTTTGCGCTGGTCGAAGTTCCAGCAGCCGAGGCGGACGCGATTGCCACCCGGCTCGGCGGCATCACGATTCGGAAACGGAAGCTGACGGCGCGAGTGGATGGCGGCCGCGGCGCTCCGAAGCGACGGCCGTAGGGTCGCCGAGCCGCGGTTTCAGCGGCGGTCCATTAATGCCGACGAGCCGCCCAGCGGGGCGGCTCGTAAGTCCTAGCTCAGGACCGACTTGGTACTACTTGGCCTTGTTGACGAGATCCTTGAGACCCTTGCCCGGACGGAACGCCGGAACCTTGGACGCTTTGATCTTGATCGTGGCGCCGGTCTGCGGATTGCGGCCGTCACGGGCAGCGCGCTTGCGGACTTCGAAGTTGCCGAAGCCGGTGATGGCGATGGCTCCGCCCTTCTTCAGTTCCTTGGCGAGCAGGCCTTCGACCGAGAAAAACAGATCGACGATATCGCCGGCGTCCGCCTTCGAGGTGTCACGGGCCTTCGCGACTGCCTCGATGAGCTCCATCTTGTTCATGTGGCACTCCTTGGTTTGACTGTGGTACCGATCGAGGGCCGGGCGGCCCCGATGCGGCAATATGTGATACCGGTTCGCAAGTCCGCAAGATCCTTGACATCCCCGGGCGCACGTCGCTGCATCCCGCACGGCGGGCGGATTCCCGGTGAATACCCCTTGACGAACGATCGATGACTCCTCACACCCGACCGGGACGGATTGAAGTTGTCGCTGGCGTGATGTTCAGCGGCAAGAGTGAAGAACTGATTCGTCGTGTGCGTCGCGCACTGATCGCGAAACATCGCGTGCGTGTGTTCAAATCGCATCTCGACGAACGATACGATGGTGTCTATCGCGTATCGAGTCACACTGGCGTATCGGTCGATGCCGAACCCATCGATCGACCGGAGGAAATCCTGCGCGCGCTAGGTGATGGGGATGTTGTTGACGTCGTCGCCGTCGACGAAGCGCAGTTCCTCGACATGGGCATTGTCGAAGTGGCGACGCATCTCGCCGAACGTGGCGTGCGTGTCATCCTCACCGGCACCGACACCGACTTCCGCGGCGAACCGTTCGGCATGATGGGACACCTGATGGCGATCGCCGAGGAGGTGACCAAGCTGCAGGCCATCTGTGTTGTCTGCGGCGACCTCGCGTCGCGCAACCAACGACTGGTCGATGGTCGGCCGGCGCGCTGGGACATGCCGGTGGTGATGGTGGGGGGCAGCGAGAGCTACGAGGCCCGATGCCGTCGCTGCTTCCGCGTGCCGCGTCACGATGAGGACCAGGTCGCCCTGCTCTGATGCGGATCATTGCGCTCACCGGAAGTGTCGCCGCTGGCAAATCCACTGTTGGCGCGCTTTTCCGCGCGTGGGGCGTGGCGCTGATTGACGCCGATGCGCTGGTGCGGGAGCTGCAACAACCCGGCGAGCCGGTATTCAACGCGATCATCGCCGCGTTTGGTCGCGATGCACTCGATCCCAGCGGCGCACTGGATCGCACCGCGATGCGCCGTCGCATTCTCGCCGATCCCACTGCGAAGCGTCGGCTCGAGCGCATCGTGCATCCTGCGGTGGAGCAGCGGCGGCGCATCCTGGTTGACGCGGCACGAGCCCGCGGCGAACAACTGGTGATCGCCGACATTCCGTTGTTGTTCGAAGCAGCCGACCCCAACGCGTACGACGGTGTCATTGTCGTTGATGCGCCGACGTCCGAACGCCGCCGCCGCCTGATGCACGATCGGGGCATGTCAGCACACGACGCCGATCAATTGATCGCCACACAAATCCCGGCAGCGGACAAGCGCGCGCGCGCAAACTGGATTATCGACAACGACGGTGATCGCGCCACGCTCGAAGCACGAACACGTGCGGTGTGGGACGCGTTGCACCGTTGACAAGCACAACATGGTTTGTGTGGGACGACGCGACGCCGCGCGCGGCGGCACAACAGATGGCGATTGATCGTGCGCTCGCCGAGCGCGCCACGATGGACGGATGTTCCGTCCTCCGGTTGTATCGCTGGCAGGCCAATTCTGTGTCGCTCGGAGCCAACGAGGCCGCGACCCGGACCTGGGACCGCGAACGGCTCGAACGCCTTAAAGTCCCCGTGGTCCGCCGACCCACCGGCGGTCGCGGCGTCTGGCATGACCGCACCGACCTGACCTATTCAGCGACCGCCCCGCTGGCAAAATTCGGTGATCTGCATACCGCATATCGCCAGATTCACGAACAGCTCGCCCGGGCCCTGGGGCGGCTCGGCATTGCCGCGGAACTCGCGCCGCGCAGCAGCCGGCCGACGCTCGCCCCCGGGGCCTGCTTCGAACTTTCAGTCGGCGGGGAGGTTCTCGTGGATGGCCGCAAGACCATCGGCAGCGCCCAGGCGCTGATCGGAACCGCGCTCCTGCAGCATGGGGTAATCGCCCGGGCGGGTCGCGGTCCCGCGCTGGCACGATTCCGGCTGGGATCATCCGACACCAACCCCGATATTCCAGCCGGCGGACTGCCGCCGCCCGACCTGCTCGCCCAGGCGATCACGGCGACATGGTCGGACGAGGGCGCGACGATCGCCCCGGCAGGAGTCGTTGAATGGGCAGTCCAGGAGAGTGCCAGCTATCTGGCTCACTTTCAGGACCCCATCTGGACCTGGCGCCGCTGACTTCAATCGAGGCTTCGATGAATCGCCTGCTTCGCTCCGCACTCCTGGTGACCTGCACCGCATCGCTCGCCGCGCCGG